>DDIP01000409.1:0-4093 GCA_002338605.1 Proteobacteria bacterium UBA1847
CATCGACAAGAACACAGAGGATCCCGCCGATGGCCGTATCGATCGCGACCCGGTAACCGGTGAGGCGATCTGGTGCCTGCAGGAAGGTGCGATGTCGCTGGTGACGGATCACATTCCGCCGGAATCACCGGAAACCCGGATAGCGGGTCTTCGCTACTCAGTCGAATTGCTGAACAGTTACGGCATCACCGGCATTCAGGACGCTATCGTTTACGAGGACCATCTCAAGACCTATACCGAGCTCGCCAATAACGGTGAGCTGAGCCTGCGCGTCGTTACCGCCCTCTGGTGGGAGAACCGTGAGGACCTTTCGCAGATCGCAAAGCTGGCTGCATTGCGAGACAAGTACACGAGTGACGCCATCGATGCCCGGACTGTCAAGGTCATGCAGGACGGCGTCATGGAAAACTACACGGCCGCAATGCTGGAGCCCTACCACGTCCCGAGCGGTACCAAAGGCATACCGATGATCGAGCCGGAGTTATTGAAGACCGTGGTCAGTAAACTGGACGCCGAGGGATTCCAGGTGCATTTCCATGCAATTGGCGACGCAGCGGTACGGCAGTCGCTCGACGCGGTTGAGGAGGCATTGATTGACAACGGCGCTCTCGGACATCGTCACCACATCTCTCACTTGCAGATGATTGACCCGGCCGATATACCGCGATTCAGGGAGCTCGAGGTCGTTGCCAACTTCCAGCCACTTTGGGCGTTTGCTGACGAGTACATTACTGAATTGACGATACCGTTTATTGGTGAAGAACGGGCCCGTTGGATGTACCCGATCAAGTCGGTCCTGGATACCGGCGCAACCGTTGCGTTCGGCAGCGACTGGTCGGTGTCGACGGCGAATCCGTTCCCGCAAATCGAAACGGCGATAACAAGAAAAAGTGCCATCGACGACGAGATGGATGCTTTTCTTCCGGAACAACGCATCGACCTGGCATCCGCGCTGGCTGCATTCACGATCAACGCGGCGTTTGTCAGCCGGCGGGATCAGGACACGGGTTCGATTGAGGTCGGCAAGTATGCAGACCTGGTACTACTGGACCAGAACCTGTTCGAGATAGAACCTGCGGACATCTCCGAGACAAGCGCCTTGATGACGATGTTTGAAGGTCGTGTGGTTCACGGCGAGTTTCCGCAAGGAAAGTAAGTAGGCCAACACAAAAAAGCTGCGGACTCCAAACAGGAGTCCGCAGCTGTACTAGTTAATTGGAACGGACGTTTAGTATCGCAAGCTGACGCCGACCATCGCGTTCCATCCGTATATTTCGTTTTCGGCCAACCTGCCGCTGTTGCGACCGCTGAAGAAACGCAGGGGCTCATCGGTCAGGTTTCTTACTTCGGCGAAAACGTTCAGGTTGTCCCCTATTTTATAGCTCGCCTTCAGGTCGAGCTGACCTCGGTCATCGAGATAAAGATCTTGTGTGATGTCATCACCGAGTGAGTCAAGGTAGGAGCTGTAATAGGTATAGGCGATTCGTGCTTCGAATCCGCTGCGCTCGTAGTACACGGCGGCGTTACCAATGTGTTCCGATTGCAGGAAGAACGGCACTTTCTCAGCGCGATCAAATACTGTCGCTTCACTATCCGCGTAAGTGTAATTGAGTGCGATACCGAAGCCGTTGAATGGAGATGGCAGGTTCACGAACTGCTGCTGGTAGTTCAGCTCAAGTCCGAGAATTTCGCCAGAGTCTGCGTTGTCCGTGGTCTCAACCACCAGCTCGCTGAAAAATCGCCCTTCAAAATCTTCATCTTCAAATTCCAGGAATCGTGTGAAAATTGGATTGTCGATATCCTTGTAGAAAATGCCGGCCGCAAGGATTCCGCCGGATTCGAGGTACCATTCGAGCGCGAGGTCGAAGTTCATGGACTCGAGCGGTACCAAGTCCGAATTGCCAGTCTCAGCCTCACCCTCGAAAACGCCCGGCGAGTCCTCGTCGATTTCAAAGATTCTGAAAGGTGCCAGGACCTCGTAGGATGGACGGCCGATGGTATTTGTCCATGCTGCCCGAAATAGCAAATTGTCGGTAACGGCCATGCGAAGGTGCACGCTCGGCAACCAGTTCGTGTAACTGCTTTGACCGCTTACCGGCACCGGCGTTTCTGCGTCACCATCGACGAAAATCAGGTCAAACGCGGAGAAGTCGGTTTTAGTATCTTCAAACCGAACACCCGCATTAATCGTCGCCCTGCCGATGTCCATGGTTCCCATAAGGTAACCGGCCGTGACTTTTTCCTGAACCCGAAAGTCCACGCCAAACGATTCGACAACGGTGTCCGCATCGCTGAGCTCGAAGTCTCCGCTGTTGGTATCGAAGAACGTGTCGATGGACGGGAACAGCATCCGCGGCCCGAATTCGTAGCAAACCTCGCTGCAATAGAAGTCAGATCGTCCAGGCGTCGTAAAGCCATCCAGCGTCAGGTCGTCCGCATAGCCGTCGAAAACATCCATGTCCTGGTCCGACTGTTTGTCGCGATCCACCTGCTTGACACCGAACTTGATGGTTGCGAGTGAATTTCCAAACTCAAGATCCCGTTCGAGATCAACCTGAAACGCGGTTATGTCTTCCGTGATGATTTGTCCGCCGCGCAAATACTCATTGAACTCATAGAGACTGGGATCATGAAACCCAGGTCCGGCATCGACCGTAAAAAACTGGCTCGACGTGTCATAGTTCGTCGGTACGCCATCGGCCAGCTCGAAAGACCATTCGCGGTCTCGCGGTGTATCCTGTTTTGCCTCGCCAAGCGTCACCGACGCGTCGAGCATCCAGCTCCCGAGGGAAAATTCGCCACCCAGTGTCGATGACCGAATGCTTTGCTTTTCAAGTCGATCCGAAACCAGGCGTTCACCTTCGCCTTCTGTGAAGGTTCCCGACGTTGGCGTCTGGTTTATCAGGTCGCCTTCCCGGTACGCCCAAATTGTTTCGCTTTGCAGCTCGGTGTCTTCGTAGTCGTTGAACAGGTTTCGGAAATAGAGGCTGACTTCATCGTTTGGCCGAAACTCGAGGTTCGCCACAATACCTGACCGGATTCGATCAATTCGGTAATCGCGCAGTACCAGTTCGTCCGGTATCAGGAAGCCGTTCTCGTCTTCCCATGGATCACCGCCCTGCAGGTTGTCCGACCAGAAATGCCGGTCGGAATAACTGCCGGACAACAGAAGCCCCCAGCGATCCTCAGGGCCGAACGTCGTTCCGAAGCCTGCAGCGATACTGTAAGGGTTCTTGCCGTTCAAATCGTAGTAACCGTAGTCAGCAGTGACAGAGAACAGCATGCCATCAGGGTCGTCGAAAGCGCTGGGTGTCACGATGTTGATCGCGCCACCTACTGCCTGTCCGTCCATATCAGCCGTAACTGCCTTCACGACCTCAACTCTCGACAGAACCTCGGACGGAATCGTATCGAGCGCAATGTTGCGATTGTCTTCCGGGGAACCGATGACCTGGTTATCCAGCGTAATATTAGTGTAGCTCGAGTCAATGCCGCGAATCGTCACGTAGCGGCCTTCGCCCTGGTCGACGGTAGACGTGACACCAGTAACCCGGCGCAAGGCCTCGGCGACGTTCTGGTCGGGCAATTTTCCGGCGTCGTTGGCGGTTAAAGTTTCCTTGATCATTTCGGACATTCGCTTGTCCTGCAGCGCGCTGGCCTGCGCCGCCCTGAAGCCGGTGACGACAATTTCTTCCGTTGCGATTGAGGTCAATGCGATATTGGCCACGACAGTGCCGCTGCCGGCAACGGCAACCGAGCTGCTGCCTTCTTCGTATCCTAAATACCGGACTGTGATCGTGTGCGTACCGTCCGGCACGTTCTGAAACTGGAAGGTACCGCTGGCGTCCGACAATGCTCGCCGGCCGAGCCCTTCAATACGAACTTCTGCAGACTCCAGCAGGCGGTTGGTCGACTGATCGGACACCTGACCTCGCACAACACCCTGAGCCAGTGCCGCGTCCGTGAATGCAGCCAGCAATAACAACATCCCCAATCGACAGACGTGATTGATACCCGAGTTCATGATCTTTCCCCCGATAGCCCGGATTACTCCCGGTAAATTGAATTAGGACCGCAATCGTTTGCGAGCCAG
>DDIP01000409.1:4203-10546 GCA_002338605.1 Proteobacteria bacterium UBA1847
TTGCGAGCCAGTGGCGTACTTTTCCGCGAAAACATTGCAATATCGTGACATCGAGTATAGAAAGATTTTTCTGAAAAGTAAAAGTTTTGAAATATTTGTTCTAAACTGTCCGCCAGGCCGGCTGGAAAGCCGGATAATCGTTTCTATAGAAACCATTTTCCAGTGTGCCCGGACGTATGAAATTTCTATTTCAAGACTGAAAAATATGTTTCACTGGCCAGCCTGAATCGCGACAGGAATCGCCGCCTATGACTAAAAAGCCGTCCCCGACCATCGACTTGCTACGCGCCGAGATCGCCAGCAAGTACGATTCGCTGAGTCCGCGTCTCAAGCAGGTTGCCACCTACGTTCTCGACAACCCGAACGATATTGCGCTGGAAACGCTTTCGGTCATCGCCGGCCGCTGCTCGGTCCAGCCCTCGACGATTGTCCGCTTTGCCAAGGCATTTGGTTACAGCGGTGCCAGCGAAATGCAACGCCTGTTTCGCGACGAAATACTGACCTCGGCGCCAAGCCCCAGCTATTCGGAGCGCGTTCGCCAGTTTCGCAAGCGCTCCAACGAGGTCGACTGGTTGTCTCCCTACAATGTCATGCACGATTTTGCGGAGAGCAACATCATTGCGCTGGAGCACCTGCGCGATGTCGTTCGAAAAGAAGACCTCGAAAAATCGATTGAACTGATGCACAAGGCGCATACGGTTTACCTGGCCGGCGTTCGGCGAGCGTTTCCGGTCGCCGCTTACCTGGCTTATTCCCTAAGCCATGTTGAGAAACGCGCGTTTCTGCTGGATGGCGTTGCAGGCATGACGTCGGAGCAAAGCTGGATGCTGGGCCCGGAAGACGTCGTAATTGCCGTTTCTTTTAACCCTTATGCCAGCGACACGGTTGCCGTAGCGGAACGAGCGGCTGCCAACGGCGCACCGTTGATTGCAATCAGTGACAGCCAGCTGAGTCCCGTCGCCAAAAACGCGTCGGTTTGTTTCGAAATCAAGGATGCGGAAGTCCGGCAATTTCGCTCGCTAACCGCGTCCATGTGCATCGCACAGACATTGGTAATCAGTTATGCCTACAAGTACGGCTCAGAAAATCAGGATGACCCGGCGGGATAATTTATGACTGGAATCGCAATAATCGGGGCCGGCAGAATTGGCCAGATACACGCAGCAAACCTGCATCAGCACCCCTTGGCAGAGGTCGTCTGCGTCTCGGATGTATTCGATGCGGCGGCGTCCCGCCTTGCCGAGGCCTGCGAAGCTTCAGTCGCAAGCGTCGACGAGTTGCTCGATGATGCCCGGGTCGAGGCCGTGGTCATCGCAAGTTCGACGGACTCTCATGCGGAACTGATCAGGCGTTCGGCTGAGGCAGGTAAGGCGATTTTTTGCGAAAAGCCGCTCGACCTGGATGTGGCTGCAGCCGAACAAAGCCTTTCAATTGCCGCTAAGAACGACGTGCTGTTGTGCCTGGGCTTCAACCGGCGTCACGACCCATCCTTTGACGCCATCAAGGCGAAAATCGACGGCGGCCAGGTTGGTGATGTTGAGGTGGTCAGTATTACGAGTCGCGATCCCGCGCCACCGCCGGTCGAATACATCGGCCGCTCCGGCGGCCTGTTCAGGGACATGATGATTCACGATTTCGACATGGGACGGTGGCTCCTCGGCGAGGAAATCGTCGAAGTCTTTGCTTACGGCGGTGCCCTCATTGATGACGCCATCGGGAAAGCCGGCGATGTTGACACCGCCGTTGCCGTATTGCGGACCGGCAATGGCCGGCTCTGCCAGATCACCAATTCCCGGCGTTGCAGCTACGGCTACGACCAGCGAATTGAGGTTTTCGGGGCAAAAGGCATGGTACGGGCCGACAACCACACGGCAACCTCGGTTGAAGTGGCATCGAAGGACGGCTTTACGACGGATGAAGCGCTACCATTCTTCCTGGAACGGTATCGGGATGCCTATCGCCTGCAATTGGACAAGTTCCTGCGCGTGGTCCGCGGGGAGCGCGTGAATATTCCGCTGGGCATCGACGGGCTGCAGGCACTCAAGATTGCAGACGCCGCGCAACAATCCTGCGACGAGGGCCGGCCTGTGCGGGTTTAATGACTGATCGAAGAAATTTTTCAAAACAACATTAAATTGAAAAATTTGTTCCACTTCGATAGTCTATGACACTTGATTCAGGGGTTTCCTGGTCGCTACATCGGTGACCGAACCCTGCTTGAGATTTCAACAAACCGGTCGGTGGTGTGGCAGTGAAAAGTCTGAAGTTCGGCCTGATTGGTACAGGCTTTATGGGCAAGGCGCATGCCATTGCCTTGCGTTCCGTTGGCACCGCGTTTCCGTCGGTTCCGAGTCCCGTGCTCGCCTGCCTCGTTGATTCGAATGCCGAGCGTGCCAGTTCACTCGCGAAGTCCTGGGGCTTCGCTCAGTCGTCAACTGACTGGCAAGGCCTTTGCACTGACCCCGACATTGATGTTGTCGACATCTGCACACCGAATCACCTGCACAAGGAAATGGCGCTCGCTGCAATCGGCGCGGGCAAGCACGTTTATTGCGAAAAACCACTGGCGCTGACGACAAAGGATGCTGCGGAGATTGCCCAGGCGGCGCGCGCAGCCGGTGTAAGAACGTCGATGGGGTTCAACTACATGTGCAATCCGCTGATCGAATTGGCGAAGCAAGCCATCGAGTCGGGTGAGATTGGCGAGATTTTCAGCTTCTGCGGCAACTACCAGGAAGACTATCTCAGTGATCCGGCAACGCCATTCAGCTGGCGCTGCCTGCGCGCGCAAGGCGGTCATGGCGCCCTCGCCGACCTGGGAACGCACCTGATCAATATGGCCGAGTACCTGCTGGGGCCCATTGCCTCGGTCATGGGGTCAATGACAACCGTTCATCGCCAACGACCGGATCCCGCCAGTGGTGAAATGCGAAACGTAGAAAACGAGGACATTGCGCAAGCCCTGGTCCGATTTGCCTGCGGCTGCACAGGCACGATGGACATCAGCCGAATTGCGACCGGCAAAAAATGCGGCCTGACTTTCGAAATTTTCGGCAGCAAGGGCAGCCTGAGTTTTGACCAGGAGCGTATGAACGAACTGCGTGTCTACAAAACGTCCGACGACGAGAAGTTGCGCGGCTATCGCACGATTCTCGCCGGACCACAGCACCCCGACTACGCGGCGTTTTGCCCGGCGCCCGGACATGGCCTTGGCATCAACGACCTGAAAGTCATTGAAGTGAAGAATCTTCTGAAAAGCATTGAGAATGATGAGGCAATATTCTCAGACTTCGACAACGGCTATCGCGTGCAGATGATTACCGACGCGATTTACGATTCCAGCAACGAGTCCCGGTGGGTCAACACCGAGGCGGCGGCGAATTAAAGCGAGACCGATATGACCGTACACATTACCAGTCACCGGGACGGCTTTCCGATGGGCACAACCCGGATCACTCGATACGACGATGTCGACGACAACGTACCCATATCGCTCGACGTCCTGAAACTCGAGGCCGGAGAATCCTTGTCACTGACAGCAGAATACGAGACAGCATGGTTGCTGATGAGCGGCAAGGTCGAGGGAAAGGCAGGCGACATCGCATTCACGTTTGATCGGACGTCAATCTTCGACGAATCATCGAGCTGCATTCATGTTTCTGCGCGAACGCCTGTCACTTTGCGCTGTGAATCGGATGTCGAGTTCACCGTCTATTCCTGCGACAACACCAAAGCATTTGCAGCACGCGTTTTTTATCCGGACGACGTTGCCAATGAACCGCGCGGCAAGGGCCAGGTTGGCGATCGATGCCTCCGCTACGTCCGGACAATTTTTGATGACACCAACTCGGACCCGAATACCGATCTGGTGCTGGGCGAAGTCATTACCTTTCAGGGCGGATGGTCAAGCTACCCGCCGCATCATCATCCGCAACCTGAGATTTACCACTATCGCTTCACCGAACCGCAGGGCTACGGCCACGGCGAACTGGGCGAGACCGTTCTTAAGGTGCGCAACAATGACACGGTCAAGATTGTGGATCTCAACGATCACGCGCAATGTGCGGCACCCGGATACGGCATGTATTACGCCTGGGTCATTCGGCATCTGCCCGACGATCGCTACAGTGTCCCGGAATTCACAGAAGAGCATGCATGGATCATGCAGCCCGACGCACGTTACTGGGACCCCAAGGTCTAGTTGTCGTGGCAAGTAAATCCCTTGACGTTATTTGCCTGGGACGCGCCGCCGTCGACTTGTATGGCGACCAGATCGGCGGGCGACTGGAAGACATGCAGAGTTTTTCCAAGTACCTCGGTGGCTCGTCGGCAAACCTGGCAGCGGGCCTTGCGAGACTTGGCACCCGGTCCGCTATGCTGGTTCGCGTTGGCGACGAGCAAATGGGGCGATTTGTCAGGGAAGCGCTCGCCAAAGAAGGCGTCGATGTCAGCCACGTCACGACCGACCCGGATCGCCTGACCGCGCTGGTCATTCTCGGCATCGCCGACAGGAATTCGTTCCCGCACATTTTTTATCGGGAAAACTGTGCCGATATGGCGACGTGTGCCGAGGATGTGGACGAAGCTTTCATCGCATCGAGCCGCGCGCTCTCCATAACCGGTACGCATCTCTCAACCGACGTCACCTACGGTGCTGTCCGGCAGGCAGTATCGTTTGCCAAAGCGAACGATACCCGGGTGATTCTGGACATCGACTACCGGCCGGTTCTCTGGGGCCTGACGGCGGCGGGCAGTGGCGAGGAACGATACATCGAGTCCGCCGTTGTGACTGAACGGATCCAGTCCATGCTGGGGGAGTTCGACCTGTTGGTCGGCACCGAAGAGGAAATCTGCATTGCCGGCGGCGACCCTGATGTCTACTCGTCATTGCTGGCCATTCGTGAACTCTCAGCGGCGACGATAGTGCTGAAACGCGGTGCGTTGGGTTGTGTGGTATTTGAGGGCGATATCCCGGCGGCAATCGATGACGGCATTGCAGTGCCCGGCGTCCAGGTCGAAGTCCTGAATACGCTGGGAGCTGGAGACGCTTTCCTGAGCGGCTTCCTGCATGCCTGGCTTGACGACCAAAGCATCGAAGACTGTTGCCGGTCGGGGAACGCCTGTGGCGCGCTGGTCGTATCACGGCACGGCTGCACGCCCGCCATGCCGACACGAATTGAGCTTTCCGACTACCTGGAACGCGCCGCAACGATTGCGCGCCCGGACAAGGACCAGCGCATTCAGTATCTCCACGAAGCGACGACACGACGCGCCATATCGAGCCCCTTGTTCGTACTCGCTTTCGACCATCGCAAGCAGCTCGAAGAAATGGTCGTTTCAACAGACCCGCCGGCGGAGAGAATATCCGCGTTCAAGTCACTGGTCTGCGACGCTGCGCTGAAGGTTGCCGATGAACTCGCCGATGAGACCAGCCTCGGCGTCATCGTCGACGAGCGCTACGGGGAGTCCGTGCTCGCCAGAATGAGTGCCCGGCAATGCTGGATCGGCCGTCCGGTTGAAGTACCCGGCTCTTGCCCGCTTGAGCTCGATCCGCGCAACAACATGGGCGTGCCACTTTTGCACTGGCCAGCGTCGCATGTCGTAAAGTGCCTGGTGTTCTACCACCCTGACGACGATATTCAACTTCGGCTGCAACAGGAAGATCGAGTACGCCAACTCTATGCAGACTGCAGGGACTTGGGACGCGAACTGCTACTGGAAATCATCGCAAGCTCCAAAGGCCAGCCCTGCGACGATTCAACCATCCCCAATGTGATGCGCAGGTTTTACAATCTTGGTGTTCTGCCAGCCTGGTGGAAGCTGGAATCGCAAACGGCAGCAGCCTGGAATGAAATCGGGTCTGTCATCAATGAATTTGATCCACTGTGCCATGGCGTGCTCGTTCTTGGCCTCGATGCGCCGGAAGCCGAGATGAAAGAAAGTTTTCGAATCGCGGCACCCAACCCCGTTTGCAAGGGGTTTGCCGTTGGCCGGAGTATCTTCGGCGATGTGGCGCGACAATGGTTTGACGGTCAACTGGATGACCAGTCGGCAATTGACCGTGTAGCGGAAAACTACAAGACCATGATTCGATTCTGGCAGGAGGCCGCGAGCAGCACCAGCGACGACGAGAGACAGGCCACCGGGTAAGCCAAATGAAAACACGACTGACAATGGCGCAGGCACTGGTTCGTTTTCTGTGCGCACAATATACGGAACACAATGGTGAGCGAGTCCGGCTGCTCGGCGGCGTATTCGCAATCTTCGGTCATGGCAATGTCGCTGGTCTCGGCGAGGCGCTGGAAGATGTCGGTGACGAGCTGCCTGTTTTTCGTGCGCACAA
>DDIP01000331.1 GCA_002338605.1 Proteobacteria bacterium UBA1847
GTCCTGACACCGCTGACTTTTGATCCTGCTCGACCTTTTCCGCGGGTGCTGAACAAGAGCCTGAATTTCATCGTGCGCCTTCGCGGCAAAGACGCATTCGGACGGCGACGGCACCGCGGCATGGTTCAGGCGCCGCGCTCGTTGCCGCGCGTCATACAGTTGCCGGAAAATATCAGCAAAGCGGGCGAACAAACCTTTGTATTCTTGTCGTCGATTATTCGGGTAAACGTCGAAAGGCTGTTTCCCGGACTCGATGTTGATGGCTGCTACCAGTTTCGAGTGACTCGAAACAGTAACCTCTACGTCGACGACGAGGAAGTAAGCGACCTGGTGCATGCCCTGGAAGGCCAACTGGCAGCTAGCCGCTACGGTGCTGCAGTCCGGATTGAGATTTCGTACCAGTGTCCGGACGACCTTCGGGAATTTCTGCTCGACCATTTTGATCTGACCGAAGACGATACCTACCTGGTTGATGGCCCGGTCAACCTGAATCGCATGGTGACAATCTGTGAGACCGCCGCCCGGCCGGAGCTGCTCTATCCGCCATTCACTCCGGGGTTACCGTCCGAGCTGAGCGGTGGTGGAAATATCTTCTCCATCCTCGACAAAAAAAACGTGCTTCTGCACCACCCCTACCAGTCCTTTGCACCGGTAATTGACTTTGTCGGCACAGCTGCAGCGGATCCGAACGTCCTCGCAATCAAGCAAACCCTGTATCGCACCGGGGCCAATTCACCGATTGTCGACCACCTCGTTGCCGCGGCCCGTTCCGGCAAAGAGGTAACCGTGGTTATCGAACTGATGGCTCGCTTCGATGAAGCCGCGAATATTTCACTCGCCAATCGCCTCCAGGAAGCGGGTGCACATGTTGTTTACGGCTTGGTGGGTTTCAAGACACACGCGAAGATGACACTGGTGGTTCGTCGGCGCAACGACAAGCTAATGCGATACGTTCACCTCGGTACCGGCAACTACCACCATGGAACAGCGTCCGTTTACACCGACTACGGCTACCTGAGCAGCAGTCGCCGGCTTGGCGAGGACGTGCATCAATTGTTCTTGCAATTGACCAGCCTGACGAAGGCAAGCGAGATGACTCGCATGCTTGCCTCCCCGTTCAGCTTGTTCGACGCATTGCTCGCAAAGATACAGCGCGAAACAGAACACGCAGTGGCCGGTAGGACAGCGCGCGTGATCGCGAAGGTGAATGCCTTGAATGAACCTCTTTTGATCGATGCGTTGTATAAAGCGTCTCAAGCCGGTGTACAGGTCGACCTGATCCTTCGCGGCATCTGTTCGCTGCGACCCGGTATAAAGGGTCTGTCTGAAAACATCCGCGTACGCTCAATCGTCGGTCGGTTTCTCGAACATTCACGCGTTTACTATTTCCTCAATGACGGCAAGGAGGAGTTTTACTGCTCAAGCGCGGACCTTATGGATCGCAACATGTTTCGGCGCAATGAATCCTGCTTCGAAATCCGGCAAAAGCGCATGAAAGAGCAGATCCGACAGGACCTCGAGTTGTTTCTCGCTGACAATACCGATGCCTGGGAACTGAACAGCGACGGCAGTTACACCCGCCTCACGCCCGGAGACGACCCACCGGTATCCGCGCAGCAAACCTTCCTCGACACGCTAGCGATGCCGAAACTCGTGCAGGACTGAATCGACCAGCGTTTCAATCAGTTTGACCATCGAGAAAGCACCACCAAGGTAGAGCTTTCCGGTCAGCGCAAGAATGCAAATGCCGTGAATACCGCTCCACAATGCCGTCGCAGTGTGGGCGACTTCGTGTGGAATTCGATCGGGAGCGATCTCGCGGAGGTTTTCCGCAACCAGCTCGAACATCACGTCCCGGCGCTCCTTCATCAATTCCGGCGTTGGCAGGCCTCGTGGTGCCTGGTGTTCGAACACCAGCCGCCATCGGTCGGGATGATCCGTTGCGTACTGCACATAGAATTCCGCCATGACCCTGATCCGCATTTCGGGATTTCGCTTCTTGCGAATCTGTTGCTGTATCAGCGCCGCCATCTCATCAATCGTCTGAGCGTTCAGATGAATGACGAGATCATCGAAATTTCGGAACACGTGGTACAGCGTGCCAACCGTGTAGCCTATGGCTTTCGCGACCTTTCGCGCCGTTAGCGACTGGAAACCCTCGGTCTCAACAAGTTTCGCAGCGGCATCAATTGCCATCGCCTGAATTTCTTCGCGACTGTGGTCGCTGCGCCTGCCCATGCATTATGTCCAATTGAAAAAGCCCGTGGTTGAGCCAAACTCTAACATTATTTGAACACCGTTCAATAACCAGGTATAAATTGAACGCCGTTTAATAAAGCGGTTTTTATTTGAGTGTCAATTGAACGTTGTTTAATTAGGAGTACCCTCATGAAACTGAAGAGCACAATAGGTCTCATCGCTGTCGTCCTGACGTTGTTCGTCACGGGAACGGCCAGCGCAGCCGGCCTGATGACGCCGAAAGGACAGTCCAGCTCGCTGGCGATTCGTGATCACGTCGTCAAAGTCACTGTTGAAGACGGCTACGTTGTTACGGAAGTTGACCAGGTCTTCGTCAATTCAGCGGCCAGCGACATCGAAGCGATATACAGCTTCCCGGTACCGTCGCACGCCGCTGTCGCCGAATTCGCGTACTGGATTGATGGCAACCCGGTCGTGGGTGAAGTGCTGAAGAAGCAGGCCGCACGCGACCTGTACGAAAGTGAGAAGGCCGCTGGCCGCGAAACTGCACTTGCGGAAAAGGATGAGTATCGAACCTTTGATATTTCAGTCTATCCGGTCAGAGCCAACAGCGACGTTCGCGTGCGGCTGGTCTACCTGCAAAGTGCCAGCACCGATACCGGAATTGGGCGCTACGTCTATCCGCTCGAGGAAGGCGGTGTCGATGAAGAGCGGCTGGCGTTCTGGGAGGTGCAAGATTCGGTGACCGGGAAATTCCGTTTCGATTTCGAGCTGAAATCATCCTATCCGGTTGATGCCATCCGCTTACCGGGCCAGCCGAATGCCACACTCACGCAGCTCGAAGCCGGCCACTGGACTGTGAATCTGCACTCAGCGGGTTCATCAACGGCCAATGCCGATTTCGAATCGCAGGTATCGGCGCTCGAAGCCGGTGAAGCGGTTCCGCTGGCCACGACGACGTCCGGCGTTGCCAGTCTTGATGAGGACATCGTCGTCTACTGGCGTCACGCGCCGGACCTGCCCGGTTCGGTTGACCTTGTTACGCATAAACCCGATCCGTCCGGGCGGGGCACCTTCATGCTGACGTTCACGCCTGGCGACGATTTGCCCGTGATTGAAAACGGTCGCGACTGGGTTTTCGTACTCGACGTCTCCGGTTCGATGCAGGGCAAGTTCGCAACACTCGCCGACGGCGTTCAACAGGCGCTGGGTAAACTGAACCCGAATGATCGCTTTCGCATTTTCACGTTCAATGATGGATCCCGTGAACTGACAAGCAGTTTCATCGATGCGAGCCAGGCCAATGTGAACCACTACGCAGCACAGGTCGGGCAGCTTCGATCATCCGGCGGCACGAATCTCTATGCCGGTCTTCGAGCGGGTATCGACGCGCTGGACAGCGATCGAACGTCGGGTATCGCACTGGTGACCGATGGCGTCGCAAACGTCGGCATCACGGAGAAAAAGGACTTTCTGAAGATGATGACCGAACACGATGTTCGACTCTTCACGTTTATCATGGGGAACAGCGCGAATCGCCCGTTGCTCGAAGCGATGACGGAGGTGTCGAATGGATTCGCGATGGAGACATCGAACAGCGATGATATCGCCGGGCAGTTGATTCTGGCAACTGCAAAAGTCCGTCATGCGGCCTTGCACGATATTGAACTGGACATCAGCGGCGTGAAAGTTGCCGATCTGACGCCGGAACGAATCGGCAGTCTGTATCACGGCGAGCAATTGCAGGTGCTGGGCCACTACTGGGGCAGTCGGGAGGCAAAAATTCGCCTGACCGGCAAGGTCGCCGGCAAGGCGGTTGAGTACAAGACCTCGATTGACATGCCGGAACAATCCGACCTCAATCCGGAACTTGAGCGCATCTGGGCCTATGCCGCCATCGAAAATCTGCAGGCGAAGATGGACTATTTCGGCGCCGATCAGGACACCGAGGATGCAATTACCGATCTGGCGACCGAGTACGGACTCGTCACCGACTACACGTCAATGGTTGTTGTCCGAGAAGAAGTGTTCGCGGCGCAAGGAATCAAGCGTAGCAACCGCGACCGCGTGGCGACCGAGCGCACCGCGCAGCAAAAACGCGCAA
>DDIP01000330.1 GCA_002338605.1 Proteobacteria bacterium UBA1847
GAGAACGCCGCGTGTCTGCGCGCAATATTGCCCAGTATGACCAGCGCATTGTCGGCATCCTTTAGCGATGTTGCTATACGCTTGTCGGCGTCCGTTGCATTGATGCCGGCGCATAGATCAGCAACTGCAGCTGGTGGCTTGCCGCCCGACGCTGCCATGACGATACCTGATAGCAGCCTGACCAGGCCCTCGCCTGAGCGATAGTCGGCGACATCAAAATAATACGGATACCTGCGCGAGTTGGCGAAACTGACCTTCGCACCCGCAACCGCAGCTTTTCGCAGCCGATGTGCAATGATCGGAGCTTCGGCCCGAACATTGGATCCGACGACGAGAATCGAGCCCTGGCTTTCGATGTCAGCGATGTCACACCCCAAGCCGTCATACACCGGATCCGCGTCCTGATCACTGATGTCTCGCCTGGATATTCGATGGTCAATATTTGACGTTCCAAGATGCTCGGCCAGCTTCGCCAGCAGATGGGACTCCTCAACCGTGGCCCCGGGTGACGCGATGATGCCGGTCTTTTCGCCGCCTGCCGACGTGAGAGCCTCTGCGGCCATCGACAGGGCGTCTGCCCAGTCAATATCCTGCCACTTGCCGTTGATCTTGTGCCGTGGCGATTGCAGGCGATCAGGACTGTATATGGCCTCGTAGCTGTACCGGTCCCGATCGGCAATCCAGGTCTCATTGATCGCCTCGTTGTCGCGTGGCACAACGCGTTTCACCGTGCCTCTGAGGACGTGCGCATAGAGATTCGAGCCCACGCAGTCATGCGCCGATATTGTCGGGCGCTGTTCCATTTCCCAGGCACGCGCGCTGTAGCGATAGGGCTTGTTATTCAAGGCACCGACCGGGCACAGGTCGATAATGTTGGCCGACAATTCATGATCGACATTCTGCTCGACATAGGTCGAAATCTTGACATTTTCGCCACGATCAATTGTGCCGAGTTGCGGGTTGCCCTGCACTTCCTCGCCGAAACGAACACATCGTGTGCAATGAATGCAACGCGTCATATCCGTTGATATCAGCGGGCCGATATCTTTGTCTTTGACGACACGCTTGCGATCGTTGTAGCGGGAGATGTCCCGCCCGTATCCCATCGCAAGGTCCTGCAACTCACACTCACCGCCCTGATCGCAAATCGGGCAATCCAGCGGATGGTTGATCAGCAGGAATTCCATCGTCGCTTTTTGTGCCGAAATCGCACGCGGCGACCTGGTGAAAATCTTCATGCCTTCGGTTATCGGTTGTGCACAGGCAGGAATAGGTTTTGGCGCGCCTTCTATATCAACCAGGCACATGCGACAGTTTGCTGCGATGCTGAGTTTCTCGTGATAGCAAAAGCGCGGCACATAGGCGCCAATCGTATCGGTGACTTCAATCACCATTTGGCCGCGGCGCCCCTCGACGGCCTTGCCGTCGACTTCGATGTTTACGATATCGTCGCTCATGATACTTATGCGGCA
This sequence comes from Proteobacteria bacterium UBA1847, assembly GCA_002338605.1. Classification (GTDB taxonomy): domain Bacteria; phylum Pseudomonadota; class Gammaproteobacteria; order Steroidobacterales; family Woeseiaceae; genus UBA1847. The sequence continues at coordinate 1,473 of DDIP01000330.1, forward strand.
ACCTCGCTGGGATCGTCGACGATACTGCGCCCGTTATTGCGCACCATGTATTCGAATTCGTGAATGAAATGTTTCAGGAAACTCTGCACCGGCCATGCCGCGGCATCGCCCAATGCACAGATCGTGTGGCCCTCGATCTTGTTCGCGACATCAACGAGTTTGGCAAGATCCGCTTCTTCACCCCTTCCCTCGACGATACGTGTCAACATGCGGTACAACCAGCCCGTACCTTCTCGGCAAGGCGTGCACTGCCCACAGGACTCGGCCATGTAGAAGCGCGAAATCCGCCGCAAGACTTTCACCATGCAGGTCGTCTCATCCATCACCATGACCGCGCCGGTCCCGAAAGACGAACCCGCTTTCTGCAGCGACGTATAGTCCATCGTGCATTCCATAATGATGTCAGCAGGCAATACCTTGCATGATGATCCGCCGGGTATTACGGCCTTCAGCTTGCGTCCGCCAAGTACACCGCCGCAAATTTCGTTGAGCAGATCCTTGAACGGAATTCCCATCGGCAATTCGTAGTTACCCGGTTTCTCCACGTGACCCGACACCGAGAACAACGCCGTACCACCCGAGCCTTCCGGACCGAGCGCCGCAAACCATGCCGCGCCATTTCGAATGATCGCCGGCACACAGGCCAGGCTTTGTGTGTTGTTGATGGTCGTGGGTTTGCCGTACAAACCGAAATTAGCCGGGAACGGCGGCTTGAATCGCGGGCGGCCTTGCTTGCCTTCCAGCGATTCAAGCAAAGCGGTTTCTTCACCGCAAATATAGGCACCCGCGCCGACAAACGTAAACAGGTCAAGGTCAATGCCCGAGCCCTGGATGTTTTTGCCCAGCAGGCCGGCCTCGTACGCCTCCCTGACTGCCGCTTCAAAGCGCGGCACCGGCTCGTCGAGAAACTCCCCGCGGATGTAATTGTAGGCCACGGTCGCACCCATCGCGTAAGCTGCGATTGCCATGCCCTCGACCAGTACATGCGGGTTGTAACGCAGTACCTCACGATCGTGACAGGTACCCGGCTCGCTCTCGTCCGAATTGCACACCAGGTACTTCTGAATGCTCGGGTCCTTCGGCATGAAACTCCACTTCAAACCCGTCGGAAAACCCGCGCCGCCGCGGCCGCGAAGCCCGGACGCTTTGACGATATCGATAATCTCTTCAGGCTTGAGTTTGCCTTTCAGGATCTTGCGCCATGCCTGATAACCGTCATGCTTTTCATAGGTCGTCATAGACCACGACTCATCGGAGCCGAATGTGTTAAAGCAGACGAGGTTCTGTTCGTAAGCCATCAGTCGAGACCGTCCAGAATTTCATCGACCTGGGCCTCGGTCAAATTTTCGTGATACTTGTGGTTCACCATCATGGCCGGTGCCCCGCAACATGCCGCGATGCACTCTTCTTCTTTCTTCAGGAAGATACGACCGTCGGCGGTACTTTCACCCAGTTTCACACCCAGCTTGGTCTCCACATGTTCGACAATGTCATTGGCACCGCGCAGCATGCAGGAAACATTGGTGCAGATTGCGACTTCGTTGCGTCCGACCTCGCGCGTCTGGAACATTGAATAAAATGTCGCAACTTCGTAGACCTGGATGGTCGGGAGGTTCAGGTATTCAGCAACCGCATTCATCTGCTCCGCAGTGATATACCCTTTGTTCTCGTGCTGTACTGCGTGCAGCGCACCAATGACAGCAGAACGCTGCCGATCTTCCGGGAATCGTGATTTCCACTGATCGATTTCCTCCCGCACGTGAGTCGACAGTTCGTAAGTCATCGATCGATTTCTCCGAATACAATGTCCTGCGTGCCAATGACGGCCACCACATCTGCCAGCATGTGTCCTTCGACCATCTCGGACATCGCCGACAGGTGCGCAAACCCGGGCGCGCGAATCTTGACGCGGTACGGTTTGTTGGCACCGTCCGAAATCAGATACACGCCGAATTCACCTTTCGGATGCTCAATAGCGGCATAGGCTTCACCTTCCGGAACACAGTAGCCTTCGGTAAACAGCTTGAAATGATGTATGAGCGATTCCATGTCGTCTTTCATCTCGACACGGCTCGGCGGCACAATCTTGTGATCTTCAGCGATCACCGGTCCGGGATTCTCGCGCAGCCAGTCAACGCATTGTCTGATTATTCGGTTGGACTGCCGCATTTCCTCTACGCGGACCAGGTACCGGTCGTAGCAGTCGCCATTGATACCAACCGGAATATCGAAATCCATTTGATCGTACGCTGCGTAGGGTTGTTTCTTTCTCAAATCCCACTCGACACCCGAGCCACGCAACATCGGGCCCGTGAAGCCGAGTTGCATTGCCCGTTCAGGCGAGACGACCGCGATATTGACCGTGCGCTGCTTCCAGATACGATTGTCGGTCAGTAGCGTTTCGTAGTCATCGATGCAGGAGGGGAATCGTTTCGTGAAGTCCTCGATAAAGTCGAGCATCGACCCTTCACGAACAGAATTCATGCGATCAAGTTCTTTCTTGCTCCGATACCTGGATTCTGCATACTTCGGCATGCTTTCCGGCAAATCGCGATAGACGCCGCCTGGCCGGTAGTACGTGGCATGCATTCGCGTCCCCGACACGGCCTCGTAGCAATCCATCAGGTCTTCGCGCTCGCGAAAACAGTACAGGAACATGGTCATTGCACCGATATCAAGCCCATGCGCACCCAGCCACATCAGGTGGTTGAGAATGCGTGTCATCTCGTCAAACATCACACGAATGTATTGCGCCCGGGCTGGCACTTCGACGCCGAGCAGCTTCTCGATTGCAAGCACATAACCGTGCTCGTTGCACATCATCGAAACATAGTCGAGACGATCCATGTAACCGATACTTTGGTTGAACGGCTTGGTCTCGGCCAGCTTTTCCGTGCCGCGATGAAGCAATCCAACATGTGGATCGGCTTTTTGAATTGTCTCGCCCTCAATCTCAAGAACAAGTCGCAATACACCGTGCGCCGCCGGGTGCTGCGGTCCAAAGTTCATCGTATAGCTTTGAATCTCAGCCATCTTTGCGTGTGTCCTTTAGATCGGCTGAATAGCGGTTGTCTTCTCGAATGACCCGTGGCACCAGGGTGCGTGGCTCTATGGTCACCGGTTTGTAAACCACTCGGCCCTCATCGCTGTCGTAGCTGACTTCGACATTACCCATTATCGGGAAGTCCTTGCGGAACGGGTGTCCGATAAATCCGTAATCCGTCAGAATTCGCCGCAGGTCCGGATGACCGTCGAACAGAATGCCGTAGAGGTCAAAAGCCTCGCGCTCGAACCAGTTCGCGCTGTTCCAGATGTCAACGACCGAACGAACAATCGGCGGATTACTGGTACCGGTGAAAACGCGCAGACGAAGGCGAACGTTGTTTTGAATCGATAGCAGATGATAAACGACTGCGAATCGACGCTCATCAAACTCGTCGGCTTCGTCAAGGATAACCGGTTGGCGCTCAACTCCGCGGCTGAATCCGGTTTCGGTTGCGCTGTTCGTAATCCATTCGTCGCTGCCATAATTGAGATAATCGACACCACAGACGTCAATTAGCATTTCAAATCCAAAATCGGCTTCATTGCGTAATGCCGTCGCGATCTTGGTGAACTCGTCCTTGTCCACCTCGTAGGTAAGCTCGCCGCATGACGACGCGACGCGATCGACCTTATCGCCGAAGCGCGCTTCGATTCGAGCCGCCAGAGTCTCGCTAGGATTCGTCATCATTTATTCTTATCGGGCAATAGTGCTTGTTCGGCGAATTTTATTTTGCAGTTGTATCAGGCCGTAAATCAGTGCTTCTGCGGTTGGCGGACATCCCGGCACGTAAACGTCCACCGGCACGATACGATCGCATCCGCGGACAACCGCGTAGGAATAATGGTAATAGCCACCACCGTTTGCGCAGGATCCCATCGAAACAACCCAGCGCGGTTCCGGCATCTGGTCGTACACCTTGCGAAGCGCCGGCGCCATCTTGTTGGTCAAGGTCCCGGCGACGATCATGCAGTCGGATTGCCGCGGGCTCGGGCGAAAAATAATACCGAACCGGTCAAGATCGTACCGTGCCGCACCTGCCTGCATCATTTCGACGGCACAACAGGCGAGGCCGAATGTCATCGGCCAAAGCGAACCCGTCCGAGCCCAGTTCATAACGGAGTCGACCTTTGTAACGACGAAGCCTTTCTTTTGCAGGCTGCCGCCAGCAACTTCAGCGCTTTCCGGCACAACCTCCGTGGCGGCTGCGTTGCTCAATCCCATTCCAGCGCTCCTTTTTTCCATTCATAGATGAAGCCGACAACGAGGATCGCGAGGAACAGCGCCATGGCGAGCAATCCAAACTTGCCAACGGCGTCAAGCGAAACAGCCCACGGAAATAGAAAAGCAATTTCGAGGTCGAAAATAATGAAAAGAATAGCCACGAGGTAATAACGCACGTCAAACTTCATGCGTGAATCGTCGAAGGCCTCGAAACCGCACTCGTACGGGGACAACTTTTCGTCATCCTTGCCGCCCTTGCCGATTAAGAAGCCGAGGCCCAGCAGCAACAAGCCGATGCCGGCTGCAATGCCCAGAAAGATCAGGATCGGAAGATATTCTTGCAACATGCTGGTTTTTTTTAACTCGGCTCGCGTGTGAACAGTATCTTGTGTGACTCAGCGCGGCATTGTATCAGCCAAAGTGACGCCGAATACACCCTTTGTGATTCAAAAAAAATCGGCCAGTAGCACAGCTTGTGCCAGCAGACCGATCTTTTTCGATTTGGTGCTCTGGGCGAGACTCGAACTCGCACGGCTCGCGCCACTGCCCCCTCAAGACAGCGTGTCTACCAATTCCACCACCAGAGCGGTATCTGAAAACTGCTTATTCACCCTTCGGGTCGTCAATTGCCGTCTCGGTGCTCTCCGCAGGAAGGTCAAGCGGAGGCAATTCGGTCGCATCTTCTGGCAGTTGCTCATCGACGTCAATGGCTGGCAAATCCGATTCAGGCAACACCGACTCTTCTGCTGCTGGGGCATCCTCAACGAGACTGCCCGGGGATGCGGATCCCTGGCTGCTAAGATACGCCAGCGTCAGGCTCGTAACAAAAAATGCGGTTGCGCAAATAGCTGTCGCTCGCGAAAAAAAGCTGCCGGAACCGCGGGCGCCGAAAACGGTCCCCGATGCTCCTGCGCCAAAGGCCGCACCGGCGTCCGCGCCTTTGCCACGTTGCAGTAATACCAGCACAATGATCAACAATGCGATCAGCGTGTGGCCGATAAGAACTGCCTTTTGAATAGTGTCCATTAAGCTCTCAATTAGTCGTCTGGTCCTGGGCAGCCGCCGCAGCGATCGC
>DDIP01000266.1:0-2910 GCA_002338605.1 Proteobacteria bacterium UBA1847
CTGAAGCACACGCCGGCATACCCGCGGCTACCGTTCGCCGATATCGCCTCCGCTCAGCGCTGGGTTGCTCACTTCGTCGACTGGTACAACGGCGTCCATCGACACAGCGCCATCCGCTACGTGACGCCCGATGAACGCTACTTCGGTCTTGAACACAACATCCTCACGCGCCGGCGCGAACTCTACGTACGCGCCTGTAGCGCGAACCCAGAACGATGGACCGGTGCAATCCGAAACTGGACGCCTGTCGGCTCGGTGACTCTCAATCCAGAACGAGCGTCGGCCATCCCCGCTGCAGCAACGACGCGACAACAATCTTGACACTCACCGCACTAGGAACGTGTAACTCATGCGTTTCCAGAAGGTCCCACTGCCAAATCCCGGCAGGGGCGAGACCGTTCGGAAGTGGCCCCGGTACAGCGGACGCTGCCAAGCCTCAATGTGAGGCCTGCTCACAGGCCTCCAGACTGACGCCACCAATGTAGCTGTGTTGGCGTTGTCGATTTGAAGTGCTCCCCGACCGCAGGGCGAATCGTCGGACGTTTGCACGCCGCGTCGTCCGCGCGAGGACGACGCTCGACTCAAGAAACTCGTTGCCGAACGGGATCTGGATGTCGAGGTTATGAAGGAGATCCAGGCAAAAAAGTGGTGAGTCCGCGAGGTCGGCGGGCGATGGCGAGATACGCGGTCACTCGGGGCCTCAGCCAGCGGCGCAATGACGTCTGGCCTGGGATACCGAGAACATCACGCTGGTCGGCGGCCCCGGTGGCGGCAAGACGCACATCGCCACGGCTATCGGTGTACAGGCCAGCATCCATCACCACCAACTTTAGCTTCGCTGAATGGCCGACCGTCTTTGTTGATGCCAAGTTGACCACAGCTTTACTCGATTGACTAACGCACCACTGCCAAAAGTTGGAGACCGGTAACTACAGATATCGACCCAAGAATTCAACCTGCAATCAGAAGGTGCAAATCAACAGCGACTGCCTCCCGAGCAAAGCCAGCGGGCTCCTGTCTTGCTAAAATTCGGCCGTAAAGGTCACGCCATACTCCGGTCCCCTGCGAGGCGTAACGGCGAATGCCCGGTTGCCGAAGAGGAAGCTGTCCGGTTCGATATACCTTAATACCGATACGGCGGCGTCTTCGTCGGTCACGTTCTTGCCCCAAAATGCAATACGCCAGTTGTCACGAGAGAATGACACATTGAGATTGGCAACCGTGGCGCTGCCAGTCTCAGCCAGGTTGACTGTACGCGCGAACCGGGTGTCCTGGTATCCCACATCGACTCGTGCGCTTAACTCCATTCCATTCTGGAATGCAACGGCGTAGTTGGCGCTGACATGTGCCTCTTTCTCTGGCGAAAGCGGCGCCTGAGCGCCCGAGACATCCCCATCACCCGTGATCGCGACGTCCGTAGGATCAGTGGATATGAAGTCCTTGATCTCGGAGTCGTTGAACGAGAACGCCCCGGTCAGCGTCAGCTTGTCGGTTGCCTGCCAGTTCGCACTCAGTTCGACGCCAGTGAAATCTGTCGTACCCTGATTCGCCTGGTAGCCTTGGGCGATGCCGTTGATGATAATGAATTCGTTGCGGCGCTGATCCGACCACTCCTGGGTATACACAGCGGCTGTCACGTTCAATGCATTTGTGATGCTGGATTTTACGCCCACCTCGATTTGTTCCAGCTCACCCTCGTCGATGGGTATTAACTCCGGCGGCAAATTCGCGTTGGTATTGAATTCACCCGGGAGGGTTCCGGTAGACCAGTTGGCGTAGAGCATTGTGGACTCTGCAATATCCCAGGAAAGTGTCAAACGATGAGTAACGCTGTCGAAAGTATCGCTGAACTGGGTCGAAGAAAACTCCGGCTTCTGTTCGATCTCGTCCTCCGCCCAACGTAGCTCGAGACCGGCCCGAAACACGTCAGAAAATTCGTAGTCGATTGACCCCATCAGGGCCTGGTTGCCGATTTCGTTGCGAAACCCGTCTGGCTCAAAACCTTCCGAGTCCTCGTCATAAAGGTACGCACCAATGCTCCAGGCAAGGCGGTCATTGTTAGCCGCACCGCGCAACCAGACTTCGTGGCTGACGTCGTCGGTCTCACTTGCATCCAATGTATGCCAGTCCGTTGCGGGCACCAGAAACGGGCCACCGCTGAAGAAACCGAATGAAAAGACAGCTTGCAAACCATTGAAGGTTTGGTCCTGACCCACGTATTCATTCAGTGTGTTGTACGATGAAATCCACGTCAGCTCGACCGGGCCAAAATCGTGGATGAACTTCAATGAGCTGCGGAATCGCTCCCGTTGCACGCCGTAAGTGCTGGCATCACGGAAACCGCCCAGCGAGACCGGCGCATTGCTGTTGACGACGCCGCAGTAATAATTGGTAGCACCAAATGTGCAGTTATTTTCTGCGGTAGGCTGAATTGAAATGGCGTACTGCTGGTCGTCATCGTCCGCGTAGCTGGTGCTGAATTCGATGGATGTGTCGTCGCTTGGATCAAAATAAAACGTGCCGGAAGCACTCAGCGTTTCCTCACCGCCGATATTGTCGGGCCCTGAAGGCAATGCATTGTCGAAGTCACCATCGTATTGATAGCTGCGTATATTTGCCCGGTAGCCGAACTTGCCTGAACTGCCGGAGGCCGTTGCAGAGAGTAGCTGGTGCGAATTCGAACCCAATTCGGCCTTCACTTTGAAAGTCGTCTCTTTCGTAGGCTTCTGCAAAACGTAGTTGATCGCGCCGCTGAACGTTCGACGCCCGAAAGTCGCGGACTGGGGCCCCTTGATGACCTCCACTCGTTCAATCGAATCCAATCCAAGGCTCGAGATCGAACCGGTGAAATACACGCCATCCACGAAGTAACCGACCAAGTCCTGGCCCGTGAAGATTGAGGAGACGCCG
>DDIP01000266.1:3030-4521 GCA_002338605.1 Proteobacteria bacterium UBA1847
GAATCACTGCGCGGTCCGCCTGCCGGCCAAAGGCATTGTTCATCTTGAATCCGGGCGTTATCAGTGCAATGTCTTCAGCCGAATTCAGGTTGGCCGCCTGGATCAGCACAGAATCCACCACGCTTACAGAGACTGGAATCTTCATTAACGATTCTTCACGCTTGCGGGCCGTGACGATAACTTCCTCAATACTATCCTGAGCTTGCGCAATTACAGGCAGTAAAATTGTTGGCATGACAGCCGTAACCACGACGGCGAGCCGAAATCGTCTTTGGACACTCATTGCAAATCTCCCCCCTTACAGAAAACTGCAGCCGCGCCAAGGCAGGCAGCATGTAAAGTTGCTGTAAAGCTATAACAATATATTGATATCGTATCGTATCATTAATGTATGTACAAGACCGGACCGCAGGAGCCAAGCAGTGCTTGCCAATCTAAAGCTCGAACCAGTTTCAAATTCTGGATTGACGGCGCGAAAACAGGCAGTGAGGTGGTGACATAGTCCTCAGGGTTACCGTCCGCCCCTTCACGCAAAAGCGATGAGCAAGTATTGGAATACCAGGCGAAAACCTGTCGGGCACCGGGGCTCCCTGAACCCGGTCGTGGACGGGATCGGAATATTGGCAACAACATGAGTGGAGGCACGAATAATCATGAGTAATCATCCGAAAGAAGGAAAGATAAGCCGCAGAGATGTCGTAGCTGGGGCTGGGACCGGCGCATTGGGTTTGGCCGCATTGGCCGCCGCGCCTGCCGGTATGCAGGCAGCTCAAGCGAAAGAGTTTCCGGAGCTACCCGTTATGAAAGACGGCGTATATCTAACCAAACCCTTGCGACAGGACAACATCAGAGTCTCGGCGGTACAGACTGCGACCAAGTCTGTTGATGTCAAAAACTTAAAAGCAACCAAGAAAGAGAATCTTGATCATGTGCTACGAATGATTGATCTTGCTCAGAGTATGCCAGAGGAATGGGGTTCTACTCGCCGCTGGGGCGCAAAGCAGGACCTTCTTTGTTTTCATGAATTTCCCTTACAGGGCTTTCAGCCCTGGAATCGGAAGGAGATGAAGCAAGTAGCAATTGACCTGCCTGGTCCGGAATCCGAAGCTATTGGAGAGCGCGCCAAGCGCTATGGGTGCTATATCACTTTTGGATGTTACTCGCGGGACAAGGATTGGCCCGATCACGTGTTCAACATGTCGGTAATTGTCGGACCCACCGGTGAAATCATTGCGAAACAAGTGAAGTTCAAGAACGAAATGGGCATGGAGGAGTATTTCGGTGCCCCGATTGGTCTGATGTCCACCACAATCTATGATGTTCTGGATCGTTATGTCGAAATGTACGGTTGGGATGCAGTAATTTAGGTGGCCCGCACCGATATCGGCAATATTACGATGACATCGGCTGGTCGCAGTGTTCTGCTTGACCAGGTTCTTGCCATGAAGGGATGTGAAATCGTGGTTCTGTCTGTCACTGGCGGTAGCAACC
>DDIP01000266.1:4642-4901 GCA_002338605.1 Proteobacteria bacterium UBA1847
GCCCGGGCTGAGGCTAGTGCACGTAGCCTGAGCATGTACACGGTTGGGATTACGAATTCAGTTTCGTTTGGCAATCCGGGCTGGGCGGAAACTGCCGGCGCGCAGGAAGCTGGTACCGTTATTTGTGGTCCCAGAGGGGTGCTTGCAGCCACAAGGTCTCATCATGAGGATATTGCTACTGCAACCATTCCAATGGCAAAGTACCGACGCACCCGGCGCACCCCGGAAATTCCAATTGAGATGTACTTGCCGGTGCTGA
>DDIP01000013.1:0-5137 GCA_002338605.1 Proteobacteria bacterium UBA1847
GTCCGTCTCTCGCCTCATACGTAATGTATTGGACATCTGCGAGTTTATCCTGGTCGACAAGCGGCTGTTCGCTACCGACCAATAATAATGCAGCATCCTTGTACAGGTAGTACGAGCCTGGATCCTTGGGTCCACGGTTTCGAATAATAAACGTATTGCCGTCGCGGGAACGAGACGGAACAGTGACGTAGTGAGAATTCGGTATCAGTCCTTCGAGCTGATTAAACAATGCTCCTTCCGCATCATTAAAATATTCGAAATAAAATTTGTCCTTGAAATAACTTACAGCGGTTATGGTGTCGGGCTCTTCCCAGGAATTACTGTGAAATCGAACACCGTATACGTCGACATCGTTGCGACGATAGATCAGTTCATCAAACGTTTTCGTCTTGGTATTAAAGGACCATAGCCCTTGCTTGTCATGGCCGTTATGTGCGAGAACCAACACGTTTCCTGGAACCGACGGGTCCACGCCAAGAACAGTGTTACCGTGCCAAATACCCCAGTCGTTTTCATCGATGCGAAGAATTTCGCGCCAACTCTTTTCTCCAACATCACGGTAGTAAAAAATCGAATCCTGGGTTGAGCGTTCGAAGCCACGGCCGAAACGTGGATTACCGTCTTTGTCAAATGAAATTTGGGCTAAGTCAATACGCCCTCGAATCAGGAGTTTCTTGGTGCCTTTTCGCAAGTCCATCTCATAATATGCCCTCGGACGAAATGCCTCACGCAAACTGAGATCTTCTTCAGCACCTGGTTGCTCCGAAATGATAATTTTATTAGGTTTGTTGGGTAGTAAGTTTTCTACGGCCGGCGACGCAGCATCGAAGTTATCGAATTTTTTGTTCTGAACATCAAGAATCGCTATTCGAAACTCGTAAACCCCCTGATTTTGTCCTTCAATCTTGTCGCGTACTTTTTGACGCAACGTCAGAACAATAAACTCGTCACTCGCCCAATAGTACGAAAGAATTTCCATCGGGTCCGAATTCACAACAAACGGTTCGCCGTCCAGTTTGTCGGCATCGTAAATGTGCAAAATCGGATTGCCGTCGCGGGTCAGAATCCTAAGCATCGCAAGCTTGTTACCGTTCGGGGATACGGTGACATTCGACATCACTTCACGGAGTGCAAAGTATTCAAGGGGATACGGCTGGTTTTGCTCGTCGGCAAAAACGGTACCTGAAAAAGCGATGCCGAGAAAGGAACCCAGTAATGCGGGGATAGCTGTAAATTTTGTCATTGATCTTACCCGTGTGGAAAGTTCGAATAAGCAGAAAAAACGCAGCCCGCGAGAATGACTCCCGCGGGCTGCTAGTTTAACAAACGATTTGGAGAACTCTTACTCGAATCGAGCCTGTACGTTCAGGAACAGCGTACGACCGAACAGGTCATAGCCAGCACCCACAGGCGTATTATTGAACGAAGTAATATTGGTATTCGAATCAACCTGAGGGGGTGCCTCATCCAGCACGTTGCGAAGTCCAATGCCAAATGTCCATGCATCGCCAAGATAATACAGCGACAAGTCGTGACGGAAATAGTTATCCGCATAGCTGATATCGCGACAATTTACGTCATCAAAACTTGGCCCCAGACAGGTATCACCGTTAGCTGAGTCCCAAATGTTATTGAACGCCTCCAGTGGTGGTGCAAAAACAGACGCCATGTAACGCGTCGCTACAGTCACACGATAGTCACCGAATTCTGCTCTGAAAGTCGACATGCCTTCCCATTCCGGAGTTCCAAAGTCACCAACGTAATCAAATCTATCAACTGCGAAAGTATTTGGATTTACGAAACGTGTTTCGAGCTGAAACTTGCGGTTAAATGCCAAATCGGCGCCAATGTCCACCGCGCGGCCAAATAATTCCGTCGGCCAGTCAAACGCAATATTCAGGTCAACACCGCGTGTCTTCAAACTGTCTCGATTAAGAAAAATTTCATCCGCAAAATCCAGGTTGTTTGTAACCGGATCTCGGGTAAACGTATCGCACAGGATGCTATCGCCCTCGATGTCGTTGTAACAGTCATTGATGCTGTATTGGTTGATCAGGCGAACGATTTCGTCGCGTACCTCAATTTGGTAATACGTTGCCGCAATCGACAGATCAAACTCGGTAAAGAATGGCTGTTCCCAGGTCAAGCCGGCAGTAAAAGAATCAGACTTTTCCTCTTCAAGGTTGAAGCTGCCAGTTTTAAATACTTCCTGTGAAAAGAACTGCGCACCGCCACCATGAGTTTCCGGATCTACACCGTCTGCTCGACAGTTGTCCAGCACCCACGGATCACGTTGATCCTGATTGGGGTCGTATCCAGTAATCGGATCGAATGCATCGCCGGCAGCACAGGGATCAAACGTTGAATTACGGAATCCTGACTGCCCCAGCATGAACAGTTCCTGCAGATTCGGCGCTCGATACGACGTACCAACCGTGCCTCGAATCAAAAGCGACTCTACAGGGCGCCATGCCAGCTTTCCTGAGTACGTCCACGCCCCTGAATAGAACTCGTCCTTCGTATAGCGCGTCGACATGTTTACCGTCAGCTCTTTGAATCCCGGGACGTCAACTAGCAAGGGCAGCTCCAACTCGGCGAAAAACTCTTTGGTGGACTTGTCGCCAACCGCTCCTTTGTCGGAAAAGTAACCCCAAAGCTCACCATTTGCCGCGACATCATTCGGTATTGAATCGATTTCGTCCTTCCGGTATTCGAGACCGAAGCCAGCAAGCACCGTACCTGCCGGCAGCTGGAACAAATCACCCGTCATGTAATAGGTTGCAATCGACTGCGTGTAGTCTGTCGTGAAAAGTCGATCAACCATCACATAATCACGTTCCGCCTGAGTTGCGAAGTCGTTGTCACGCGGGCTCAGTCCCTGATATAGCGAAGGTGCAAACAGGTTGATTGGCACACAGCCGTCGTTGTTGCCGCAAATGACCGGAGACGTCGGGTCACCCGGGACGGAGAAACGTGAAGTATCGAGCGAGTACTGCAGAGTCGGCTCCGAGATTCCGCCGCGCCTTGACGTTCCACTGGACTCCGTTTGCTGGACTGCGAAATCAAACGACCAGTCTTCCAGCGACCCAGCCGTCAGGAATGGCAGATCGCCTCTAAGGCCACCGACAACTCGAATCTGGTCAATTTCGACTTCATAAAAATCGCGTTCACCCGGGATCGTGAAATTGGCACCGATTGCCGTTGGGCCCAGCGGGCCGGAGTAAAAATCCAAACCGCTTGCGCGGTACTGCGCTGGGGTGCCGCCGTAAATCTGTGCGAAACCTGCTGCAAAAACCGGGTCATCAAGAAGGTTGTCGTAAGCCACACCACAATCCACACCATTGATGCCATTAGGATTACAGGGGTTCCACGGATTTGACCCAGGAACTAGCTGACTGGTACCGCCGAACAAGCTGCCGCCGCTGAAGTTCTCAACCTCGGAACGGCTGTAGGACGCCTCGTAGTACGGTGTCAGATTTGCCTCACCGGAGAAGGTGTACTCGCCATAACTCATAATATTCAGGCGACTGCGATCGGGATACAGATGGCCGTCCTGCTGCGAACCGTTAACGTTGTAGTCACCAAAATCGATATCCGGCATCCCGTCCTGGTTCTGGTCGAGCGCGTAATCGAGAATGTTGGCCTCGGAAAGGTTCGGAATGCCGATATTGCTTGTGCCCGCTGTGTAGTACAGCGATCCGAGCATCGAACCACCCAGTTCCTGAACACCGTCGTACCATGCGCGCCTGGTAAAGCCTGTCACACGACAGGGGTCTATTCGCATGCCATACAAAACATTGTAGAACTGGCCATCATTGCGAACTGCACCATTCTCGTCCTCTTCCATGTGCACGTCACAACCCGCAGTCCATTCGCGATCATCGTAGGTAACCGCGTCGGCTTCCGTATATTCGGCACCAATTCCAAAGAATCCTCGATCCCCGTTGTGACCCCATGCCGCGCTCAAAGTATTACTGACACCTGCGCTGGTACCGCCACCGTTCGGCAGCGATGAATAGACTTCGAATTCAAGGCCGTCAAAATCCTTGCGCAGAATCACGTTCGCAACGCCGGCAATTGCATCCGAACCGTAAACCGCGGACGCACCATCAAGCAGGATCTCGTACTGCTGTACCAAAGCACTGGGAATCAGATTGAGGTCCGGTGATACCGGCGCGCCTTCCACGCCGGCCGGTGCCAGGCGGCGACCGTTGACCAGTACAAGCGTCCGGGTTCCGCCCAGCCCTCGCAGGTCCACGGTGCTTGTACCCGGACCATTATCGAGAACAAATCCTGTAAAAGTGAGGTCGACCTGTACACCGCTGGCTGCAGTCGATTCCTGCAAAATCACACTGGGATCAATAGCTCCAACCGCTCGCGACATTTGTCCGGTGATGATTTGAAGCGGCGCAATACTTGAATACGTATCCCGCTTCAAACGCGATCCAGTAACGACAACTTCTTCAACGGCCTTGTCGCTCTCTTCAATTGCATCGAACTCGTCAATGGAATCCTCATCACCGTCCTGTGCGTAAACCGCGGGCGCGGCTAGCAGACAGAAGCTGGCGAAGAGTGCTGCGATGGGACCGAGTACACGCGCGAGAACTGCGCGATTTTCGTCGACTCTCATTTCATACCCCTTATGCATAATTTGAATTCGGCAAGCCTTTTTTGCGGCCCTTTTGCCGGGCTATTGCGGATAAAACGCAACAGCCATGTTTGCGTATGATGCGAAATCACAACAGATAAGTAAATGGCTGAGGCCATTAAAGTTGGGTGCAGCTCTCAGCTTGTTGCATAAAAGCAACTAATTGATCAATGCACGTGAGGCCGACGGTTCGCGATATCGCGACCCAACTCTCAACGTGTGCGCCGGTCTGCCTCGTGTGGCCGGCCGGGAGCCTGGCTTTGATACCGTCGGGACGACGTCGAGCCGGCGGAATCAACCGGAAAATGTCCCCGCAGGATGCGGGCAGTTCAGCCGGTGCTGGCTGGTGAATCGCGCTCCTTACGCGCGGGCCCGCCGGCTGTCGGGTGGCGAGGCGAATACATTACAGCCCGCAGGGAGACCCCTGCGGGCTGCAAGTTCAGTCGATGCGTCCGGCGATTATTTGAAGCTTGCCGCGACGTTCACGAA
>DDIP01000013.1:5246-14447 GCA_002338605.1 Proteobacteria bacterium UBA1847
ACGTTCACGAAGAAGGCGCGGCCACCCATGTCGTAGCCCGCACCGACGGGCACGTTGAATGACTGGAACACGACATTGTCGCGGCCATCCACCAGCGGCGGCTTCTTGTTCAACACGTTGCGTGAGCCGACGCCGAAGGTCCAGACATCACCGTAGTAATAAACCGATACGTCATGCCGGAAATAGTTGTCCGCGAAGAAGACCGGCTTGCAGTCGGCACCGCCCGCGGATGGTCCAACGCAGGTAAAGCTGTTTCCGGTGATGTAGTTGTCGTATGGATACTGTGCGACAAGGTCCGGGTCCGCTTCAACGCTGCCAATGTAACGCGTCGACCAGGTCACGCGGTAGTTGTCGATGTCCGCCCGGAAAATTCCGTGGCCCGTCCATTCCGCGTAGCCGAAATCACCGAGATCGCTGTCAACACTCGCTTCGAGCGTCGCCGGGTCGATAAAGATATTGGTAATTTCCAGCTTGCGATTGAATGTCAGGTCCGCACTCAGGTTGACGGCCTTGCCGAATAGCTCGGTTGGTACATCGAGCGCGATATTCAAATCAACGCCGCGGGCTTTCAGTGCATCCTTGTTCAGGAACTGCTGATCGATCTGATCAAATAGACCATCGCCCTGCGAGCCATCACCGATGAAGTTCCGATGGATGTTTCGGCAATAGGGGCTGTCGCCTTCGGGGTCCGCGTAACATTCATCGATACTGAACTGCCCGCCGATTTGCGAGATTTCGTCGCGGACTTCAATATCGTAATAGGTTGCGCCGATATTCAGGTCGAACGCATCCGTAAATGGCTGCTGCCACGAAAATCCTGCCGTAAAGGACTCGGATTTTTCCTCACGAAGGTCCGACTGACCAACGCCTCGAAGGACCTCGACACCATAACTCGGGAACGAGTTTCCGGAGTTGTTGATGCCGAGATTCGTCGGATCCACGCCATCCGCCACACAATTATCAAGCACCGCCTGCGTACGAGTGTCGCCGGACGGATCGTAGGTAAATCCGCCGTTGACCGGGTCCGGTATGATCGCAGCTTCCGGCGTTACGCAAGGATCGTTGTAACTCAAGAAACCGCTGGTGCCCTGCAGGAAGTTCTCGCGCAGGTTCGGCGCACGGTAGGAGGTACCCACCGTGCCCTTGATCTGCAGTGACTCAACGGGCCGCCAGGACAGCTTGCCGGAGTACGTGTAGGCACCGCCATAGAATTCATCATCCGTGTGACGCGTTGCAAAGTTGGTTGTCAGTTCCTCAAACCCGGGAACATTTGCGAGCAACGGAACCTCGATCTCGGCGAACCACTCCTTCGTGGTTTTCTCGCCGGTCGCACCCAGATCCTTGAAGAAATTGATCAACAAACCTTCACGGGCAACTTCATTCGGAATCGATTCAATTTCATCATCGCGATATTCGTAGCCGACCGCTGCGGCGACGCTACCCGCGGGCATGTCGAACAGATCACCGGTGAGAAATACACTGTAAGTGGTCTGTCGGTAGTCGGTGACAAAACTTCGATTGTCGAACAAGTAGTCGCGTTCCGCCTGGGTTGCGAAATCGTTGTTGGAAAGGTTCTGATACAGGGACGGCGCGAACATATTGACCGGCACACAACCGTCGCTGCCGTTGCCACAGGTAATCGCGCCTGTAACCGGATCCATGACCGTCGTATTGACTGAATGACGCAACAGGTCATCACGAATACCGCGTCGCACCGAAGTGCCCGTCGCATCCGAATGCACAACGCTAAGGTCGAATGACCAGTTGTCGACGGGACCCGCCTTCAGGAACGGAATATCACCACGAATACCGGCCACGTAGCGCATTTGCTCGACTTCCGATTTCACGGAATCGGCATGGCCGACCACCGACACCTGCGGCTCAAGCGTAATCGGGCCAACAGCGCCGACCGGGTTCGCGCCGAACAAGGACGGTACGCATTCATCACGCGTAAACCCGAATTGCGCGCACAGTGACTCATAGTAGCCTGAGAAATGGTCAATGAATTCAGGGTCGGTGAGCACGCTGTCGTAAGCCTCACCGCAGTCCACGCCGTTGATTCCATTCGGATTGCAAGGATTGAACGGGTTGGTACCCGGAACATTGACCGGGTTCGTTCCGCTGCTTGCCGTGCCGGGCGAACTCTTCGCATTGGTCTCGCGCTCGTTGTACAGCAATTCGAAATAAGGCGTGATATTTGCTTCGCCCGCGAAGGTGTACTCACCGTAAGCCATCGCGCTGATGCGATCCATTTCAGGGAACAGGTGTTCAACACCTGCACTGCTCGTCAGAAAGTAGTCGGTGAAATCGACATCGACCACTCCGTCACCGTCGGTGTCGACCGGAGCGCCAATCAGTGTCGCCTCAGAGAAGCCCGGAATCGTCGTGTTCGTGGTCGAACCGGTGTAATAGAGTGAACCAAACAGACCGGCCTGGTTATCGAATACACGTGCAGCGCCGAAACCGATTACGCAGGGCGAGGTTTTCATGCCGTAGTCGACCTGGTACTGAATCAAATCGGTATAGATATTGCCGTCACGATCGATTTCCCGATAGCTCTCACATCCCGATGACCAGGGTCGATCGTTGCGATCCACGGCCTCAGTATGCGTGGCATCGACGGCGATACCGAACACACCCCGATCGAAGTTCTTGCCCCAGCTTGCTGACAGGTTATTTTGAACGCCACCCGAATAATCCGGGATCGTATTAAACGTTTCGACTTCAAATCCTTCAAAGTCCTTGCGCATGATGATGTTGGCAACGCCGGCAACTGCGTCCGAACCATAGATCGACGAGGCGCCGTCCAGCAGGATCTCGTAACGATCGATGAGACCTGAAGGAACCATGTTGAGATCCGGTGCAAACGGCGCGCCTTCCACGCCAACGGGCGCTGCGCGTCGGCCGTTGATCAGTACCAGCGTCTTCTCCTCCCCGAGACCGCGCAGATCGATCGTCGAGGATCCGGGACCATTGGTTGTCACGAATCCCTGGTACGTGACATCGACCTGGTTTCCCCCTGCACTCGGCGAGTCCTGCAATATGGTGCTTGGGTCGATTGCGCCGATCTCTCGCGAAACTTCACCGGTAATTACCTGCAGCGGCGCGACGCTGGAGTAGGTATTGCGCTTCAGGCGCGATCCGGTAACAACCACTTCCTCGATTTCGTCGCCGGAACTGGCGTCGGATTCGCTGGTGATATCTTGTGAAAACACCGGCCGGGCGGCCAACAAACACAGCCCGGCGCACACCACTCCGATTGCCTGGACCAGCCGTGCAGACGATGCACGATATTCATCGCTACTCATTTCAGTTTCCCCTTATGCATGTTGCTCAGATTGGCGAGCCTTTTGCCGACTCCAAAGACGTGAAGGAGACGGAAAATTCAGCTGCACTTTGCCTGCATGATGCGAAACAGCAACACGTAAGTAAATGTTCAAGTTACTGAAATTATTAGATTCTTTTTAGTTATGTAGCATTTTCACAACGATATCGTCGGGGCCGGACGGCCGCGGTTTGAGACGACGGGCTGCGGAACATTGACGCCGCTTGATTCGGTCGCAGCGCACCCCGGGACCCGCCACGATGCGGCCTACGCCAAGACAGGCGAGTCGCGGCAAAAATCACACGTTTGAAAGCTTTGCAGGGCACACCGGTCACCGGAAAAATAAAGCGATTTGCGCAACCGCTCGGTACGCGATTGCGAATGATGCGAACAGCACGTCAGCCCGGCAGAGCACCTAAGGCGTCGCTTTCAAGTATTATGTGAACTGGCGCAACGATCTATCGCCACTTTTGGGCCAGATTCGGACTATGCTGATTACGCCGCGACAGGAAAATCTGAACAAGATCGTCATCCTCAATCCGAAAGGAGGATGCGGCAAATCGACATTGGCGACCAACCTGGCCGCGTGCTACGCCGTTCGCGGTGAGACACCCGCCGTCATGGATTACGACCCGCAGGGCTCAACCATGGCGTGGCTTGATCGTCGTGCCGCCGACCTGCCTGCCATCCATGGCATTGCGGCATTCAAGAAAACCATGCAGGCGACACGCAGCTGGCAGCTTCGAGTGCCCAATAATACGAGCACCCTGCTCATCGACTCTCCGGCCAGCATCGATCATGACGACTTGCGCGAACTGACGCGTGATTCGACCAGCATCCTGGTGCCGGTACTGCCATCATCGATGGACATTCATGCGGCATCCCGATGTATCGCCGACTTATTGCTGGTTGCAAAAGTTGATCGCCGTGATCGCAAGCTGGCGGTGGTTGCGAACCGCACGCGCAAGCGCACCAAGAGTTTTGCCAAGCTGATGCGTTTTCTCGATTCGCTGGGCATACCGATCATCGCTGTACTCCGCGATTCGCAAAACTTTGTTCGATCGGCTGAACAGGGCCTGGGGGTTTGTGAAATGCCGCCATCGAAAGTCAAACCGGACGTCGAGCAGATTGAGAGGATCGTGCGTTGGCTGGATGACTGGCCGGATCGCAAACGCGACTCAACGTCAACGACCGCGGTCAACAAACGGCCCGGCGTCGCACGAACGCTCCTCAATCGCGTTCAGTTTGGCTCGGTCTGAATTTCGTCAAAAAGCTCCACGTCGACATTGCCGCCGCTCAGGACGACGACCGTTGTCTTACCCGCTGTATCGAGCTTCCCTGACAGTATCGCAGCAAGTGCCACCGCCCCGCCGGGTTCCACTACCAGTTTCAGGTGTCGAAATGCAAAGCGCATCGCAGCCCGCACTTCGGTATCCGATACCGTCAAAACACCGGACACCAGCGCCTGAATTATCGGGAACGTGAGCTTCCCGGGCATCGCGGTCTGCAACGCATCACAAATGGAACGGGCAGACCCGTCAACGCGGACACGTTCGCCGGCAGCGAACGATCGGGCGGTGTCATCAAAGTCAGCGGGCTCGACAACAAAAACCTCGACATCGGGAAGCCGGGATTTCAATGCCACAGCCGAGCCGGACGACAGTCCGCCACCACCACAGGGTATCAATACCTGGTCCGGTACCCGTTGCATTGCCACCGCATCGGTGGCGATCTCCAGTCCGACCGTTCCCTGCCCGGCAATGATCTGCGGATGATCAAAGGACGGCACGAGCGCCGCGCCGCGCCGGGCAGCCAGCTCGTGTGCAATTGCCTCCCGGTCGCCGGTGTAACGATCGTAAGTGATGACTTCACCTCCCAGGCGCCGGGTATTGTCGAGCTTCGCCCTGGGGGCATCTTCCGGCATGACAATACTGGTCGGGATGCCGAGAAGGGATCCCGCCGCCGCGACACCCTGCGCATGATTGCCAGACGACCATGCCACGACTCCGTTTTTCGCTTCGCGACGCCCGAGCTGACTCATCAGGTTGTAGGCGCCGCGTATCTTGAATGAGCCGGTGACCTGCAGACATTCCGGTTTAATCAATACCGAGCCACCCGCGGCATCGTCCAACGCTGCGTTGCCGAAGAGCGGTGTTCGCACACTGACGCCCTCCAGCCGTCTTGATGCTGCCGCAATCTGTTCGATGTCGGTCACACGCTGTCACCGAGCGGAATCTGGTCGATTTTCGCCGCACAAATGAAATCATTGTCCGACAGTCCGGCAATCGCATGGGTCGTATAGCAGACGGTGCATGAGCCGTAGGTCAAGGTGATGTCCGGATGATGGCCTTCCGTAATCGCAATCCACGCCACCGCGTTCAGAAACCCCAGCGAGCGGCTGTAGGCGGGAAAGTGAAAAGTGCGGCAAATATTAAGCCCGTCGTCAGTTAACGACCAGTCAGTGTGCAGGGCCTCCAGCAACTTCTTCGCCTGATCGGCATCAAGCGGTGTCACGCCGCCTTCGCAGGGCTTGCAACGGCGGGATACGAGATCACTCGACATGTTCACTCCGGGATTGTGGCCGACTGCAACAGTAGCAATCGCCATAAAAAAGCGCCATAAAAAAGGCCGACCCATTACAGGCCGGCCAGGCGGAGACTCGAGTTGAGTCGCAGGGAAGCGGGTACCTAGTTCGGGTTGGAGGCAACCGACTGGCTGTTGTCGATAAATAATTTCACACTGACGCGGCGTTCAAGTGCATAGCTGTCGACGTCCGGAGTCTGGGCTACGACTTCACCATGCGCCGACGCATTGATTCGTGTTGGATGGACACCGGCCGCGATAAACAGGTTACGAACGAATTCGACGCGTTTCTCCGACAGCGCGTGGTTGTAGTCAGCATCACCGCGCTCGTCAGCAAACCCGTCGAGTTGGATTTTTACACCGGGCATGTTGGCGAGCGTCGCCGCCATTTGCGACAGTCGACCGCCCGTCGTATCCGTCAATGCGAATTCATCCGTTCGAAACAGTAAATCCATATCGATGCCAGCCTGCATCAGGGCGACAAGCTCCGGTCGTGCAACATTCTGCAGACGCTCGACTTCAGTGTTCAGCTCATCAATACCCTGTTCCAGCTCCGCGACTGACGTGGCTGAATCCTGCAGTGTGTTCTGCAGTGTCTTGATGCGCTCCGATTTTCGGTGTGCCGAGTCGCCCAGTTTGGCACCAACTGCCGCGCCGATGATCAGTCCCACAGGACCGCCGGCCAGTGCCCCAACGACGGCACCGCTGCCAACGCCGATGGATTCCTGCTTTGAGGCCGCTGCTGACGCCGTTTGTCCGCTGAGTGCAAGGATAACTACGCTTGTAATAACCAGTGAGTAACGCATTGTTCTATTCCTCCGAAATGTCTGGCCCGATTGGCCGGTTTCGGAATCAATTACACAGCGGAATAGAGGTGGCGATCGGTCGTCGTGATGCCAATGTGGCGATCAATTGTGATGAATTATGGCGTCCGGGCGTCAACGGCCGCTGATGGCGACGAATGTGCCGCCATTGGTTGCACAAACCGCTCGCATGAACGTGGCGAAACTGGCCGCAGACGCCGGGACCGTGCCCGAGCCCAGCCGTCCCGGAAAACCGACGCCGTGAATCCGGATGAGGCGCTCACCGTCCGGGCCCGGTCGGTTCAGTCGATCTATCGCGGCCATCGCCTTGTCGATGGTCCGCGTTCCCTGGTAATCGTCGCCAAATACATAGATGCTGATCTTCTTGTCGTCCGCACGAAAATCGCGAATCGCGGCCTCAATTCCATTGACCGGGTTGCTGTCACTGGTCGCATTCCAGCTGCGCATGCGATTGATAATGGCCTGCCTTCTGCCCGGCGAATCCGGCATCCAGCGTGCGGTGTAATCGCGGAACATGTATACGCCATCATCATTCATAACCTGGATTCCCTTGACCGTCGGATAGGCCTCCAGCGTTTGTCGCAACATATTCTGCGCCAGCGTCCAGCTCGCATCCAGCATGCTGCCCGAGGTATCGATGACGAAGATGATGTATTCGCTATCAACCGGAATTCCCGCGACCGCATCCGCATCGGGCCGGCGATAGTACGGCCGCAAACGCTTTTCCTCTTCGGAAAGGCGTTGCCGCGCCGCTTGTAACTCGCCGATATCGATGGTCTCGTCTTCGTCTTCCTTGCTCGCGTTGTACTGTCCCCTGATCTTGCTGAGGTCGCCCTCAAGCTTACCAAGTTCAGTTTTGGTCGCCCGCGCCTCGACCTTTACCTCTTTCAACGTGCGGTCGAGTATTGTTGTCGTGCCACGAATTTCGAACAGCTCCTGCTGCAACAGCGCGATGAGCTTTTGTAAATCGCGATCGGCTTCTTCAACGACTACCGGCTCATAGATCTTGCTCAGGACGAGCAGCAAAATAATTGCACCGAAACCGCAGCAGATGCAGTCCAGGAAGGACAAACTGTATGCCTCAATATTGCGACGTCGCCTGGCCATGTGTCAGTTCCTACGGCCAGTCATGACTGACACTAATGAATGAACCGCGTGTTCTGAGCGCGAGCGACCAGAATGAAACCGATGCCTGGGAGTCGCCCTCCATCGGATACAACATGATATTGATGGGAATACCGCTCGGAATCAGGTTCACGGCACTGGAAAACAGGTTGAGTCGCTCACCGCCACCGATCACCGATTTTGATGATGTCGCACTGTCCATAGTCGGCATTGAGTCGACCAGGATAATGACGTTGTCAGGGCGCGGATTCATATTGCGAATAACCCGAAACGCATCGTGCATATTGGTGCCATTTTTCGGTACCGTACGCCGCAGAATACGAACGGCTTCATCGAGTTGCGAACCGTCATCTGCCTTGAGCCAGACGCCTTCCGTTCCCTTGATGACGGGTTCGGCAACATTGTTAAACATGTAAATCTGGTATTCGCTGCCCGGCTTGAACTGCGATGTCAGCCAGTCGACGCTCGCGACAACCTGGCGCCACTTGCGTGACAACAGTTGCTCGGACTCCGGCAGGTTCTTCCGTCGAAGAATATTGACGATGGTTTCGTGCAACATGCTCGCGGATCGATCAACCAGGATCAGCGTTCGTTCGCCGCCAAGCTTGAGACCGGTCAGATATTGTCGATCGCCTTCGCCCTTGAAGGCACGGATCTGCTCGCCGAGGGCATCCTGCTCTTTCTTGAGCGCCATGAGGCGGCGCACCTCTTCTTCCAGCGATTTGATATCGGATTGCAGTTTTTCGATGTGTTCGATTTTCGCCAGCGTGTCCTGGTCATACTTGGCGAGCTCTGCCTGCAATTCGGCGATCAGCGCCTTGATCATCGAGATACGGTCCTTGGCCTCTTCCTTCTCGGTTTCAAGTTTCTGGATCGACGTTCGCGCGAGCGCCAGGTTCTTGCGCCCCTCAAGAACCTCGACCTCAAGACGGTTGGTCTCAGCCTGCAATGCCCTGGACTGGTCAGAGTCGATCAGGCCGCGTGAGTTTATGATCATGAAAAACAAAATGACGGCACCGAAACCGCAGCTCATGCAGTCAAGAAACGACATGCTGAAAATTTCACCGGAGCGGCGCTTACGTGCCATTGTGCTCCTCCACTGAAATCAGGCGCAGCTCAAACCCGGGTGTGCCAATACGAATCAGGTCCCCTGTCTGGAGGACGGCCGAACCATCAATTCGATGGCCGTTGAGAAATGTTCCGTAACGACTGTGATCGGTGACGATAAACTGGCCGTTTTGAGCTGACACAACGCAATGCCGCCGCGATACTCCCGGCATCTCCTGCTGCAGATCCAGCCAGCGTTCATTTTCGGCTGCCTGTGATCCCAGTACCAGCGGCTGG
>DDIP01000195.1:0-3155 GCA_002338605.1 Proteobacteria bacterium UBA1847
ATGCCAGCCCCGCCGAGAGCACCATGTGGCCCGCATTTCGGATGCGCCACAACCACACGCCGATTACCGTACTCACGACGCTTGACAGAACGACGAAAAACCAGCGCTGCCACCCCCCGGCATCCGCGAGAAAACTGAATGCAGCGCCCGGGTTTTTCTGATGTGTCAGGTTGATGAATGAATTGATAGGCACCTTGTCGTATAAGGGAATCCATTCGATAATCGCCCACTTCGTGAGCTGGTCAGCAACCACTATCATGATTGCGACGACCGCCCAGATCGCGAATCGCGCGTTGCTTGCGCCGGTTTCCTCAGGTTTGGTCAAAGTGCTTTCCTCTTATGCTGCGTGTGCCGCAAGAATTGATCGCGCGTTTTCCGTATCTCGGTGCATTTGCGCGATCAGTTCCTCTACGGAATCGAATTTTACCTCATCACGAAGGTGCGCGATGAAATCCACGTGGATATACGCGCCGTAAATGTCCCGATCGAAGTCAAACAGGTGTACTTCGAGCAGCGGCTTGGTGAGATTGAATGTCGGGCGTGTGCCGACACTGGCAACCCCACTCAACGGGCCTTCCGGCAGGCCGCTGACACGCACGGCATAGATTCCCATCACCGCCGATTGCCGCCGCCGAAGATCGACGTTCGCGGTCGCATAGCCGAGCGTCCGTCCCACCTGGCGTCCTTTGATGATACGGCCTGACATGCGGTACGGTCGGCCCAGCATTGCTGTCGCCAGCGACACGTCGCCGTCAAACAATGCCTGGCGGATTGCGGTACTACTGACTCGAACACCATTGACACGCAAGCTCGGCATCTGCTGAATTTCAAATTGCAGCGCCTTCTGGCATCGCCGAAGTGTATCGATCGAACCCTCGCGACGACTGGCAAAGCGAAAGTCATCACCCACGATGATTTGCCGGGTGTTAAGCCCGTGCACCAGGATTGTACGAATGAATGCGTCGGCAGCAACCGCTCGCATTGCCTGGCTAAACCGCGGGCAATAAAAGATGTCAACGCCGTACCCTGCTAACGATTCGAATTTTTCGCGAAAGCGCATCAGCCTTGCCGGCGGGTGACTTCCCGAGAAGAACTCACGTGGCGTCGGTTCGAAGCTCATCACCACTGACGGCAATCCGCTCGCCCCTGATCGCTCAATTACGGCGTCCAGCAACTCCCGGTGGCCCAGGTGCAATCCATCGAAAGCACCGATCGTGACGACACTGCCGTTGGCCAGTATCGGGTGCGGAAGATCGGTAAGGTGCCTGACCAGCCGCATGTCAGCGCTGCTTCAACCTGAAATCCGCGGTGCGCATGCCGAGGGATGCGAGCACCAGGAAATAGGCACCTGCACCCGCGATTACTGTCACGGCAAGCCAGCCAACCCGGGTGAGCGATGCTGCGTCGAACCACCAGTTCGCGGATCGATCGAAAAGCACAAGCACGGCACCCATTGCGGTGTTCGCGCAAAGGACACGAAGCAGAAGCTTCGGCCAACCATTGCCGTGCGTCACGACACCGGCACGCCGCAGGTCCCGATAGAGCAGCAGCGCATTCAGTATTGCTGCAGCCGAGGTTGCTATCGCAAGTCCTACATGTGGCCCACTGAATCCGCTTTGGGTCATATACCAGGCCAGCGATATGCCCAGGGCGAGATTCACAAACAGCGAAATGATGCCGATCCGTACAGGCGTCCGGGTGTCCTCACGAGCAAAAAATGCCGGAACCAGCACTTTGACAAATGAAAAGCCCACCAAACCGATGGCGTATGCCTGTAGCGCCTTTACGGTCATCTCGACTTTAAACGCATCGAAAGTCTCGTTATAGAACAAGGTCGTTACGAATGGACCGGCCAGGACGATCAGTCCGATGGCCGCGGGTACCGCAATCAGTACGGCCAGTTTCATCGACCAGTCCAGCGTGTCGGAGAAGGTCTGGCCATCTTCACTGGCCCAGAGTCGCGATAAATGCGGCAACGTTACCGTGGCAAGTGCAATACCGAACAAACCGAGCGGAAATTCCATCAGGCGGTCTGAAAAATACAGGTAGCTGATGCTACCGATCGGCAACAGCGATGCAACGATGCCGCTGATCAGGACGTTAATCTGGGCGACGGACGAACCGAATATGGCCGGCAACATCAGCTTGAATGCGCGTTTTAGTACGTCATTCTTTGGTCGCCACTTCGGACGTGGGAAAACCCGGATTCCTGCCAGGGCTGGAATTTGAAACAGCAACTGCAGCAAGCCCGCGATGAAAATCGCGTAGGCCAGGGCCATGATCGGCTCTTCCAGCAGCGGTGAAAGCCAGATCGCCGCCACGATCAGGACAACATTGAGAATTACCGGCGTAAATGCCGGGATTCCGAATCGCCCGTAGGTATTCAGGACGCCGCCGGCGAACGCCGTCAGTGAAATGAAGAACAGGTAGGGAAAAGTAAATCTCAGCATCAGAGCCGCAAGGTCAAAATCGCCGCCATCCCCGATGAAGCCGGGCGCGACGGCAATAACCAGCAATGGAGACGCGATGACACCGACCAGGGTTACAACGAACAGGATGATCCCGAACGTACCCGCCATCGCATCAATGTATTCACGGGCTTCATCTTCGCTATGATTTTCCCGGTATCGTGCCATTACCGGCACGAACCCCGCCGAAAACGCACCCTCGGCAAAGAAACGTCTCAACATGTTCGGGATGCGCTGAGCGACCAGGAAAGCATCCAGCAATATGCCAGGGCCGAAATAGCGGGCGAACACGATATCGCGGACAACACCGAGAATTCTCGATATCAGCGTCATGCCGCTCACGATCGACGCTTTCAACGCCAAACCGCGGCCTGTGCTTTCTTTCCTGTCTTTCATAGCGGCGCCGAGTTTAGCCCAAAATAGTCATAAAATCAGTGATTTACACAGTATATCGCGGCGAACGAAAAGTCCGTACCCTAAGTCATTGACAATCAACCTCCGGGCACGAATAATACGCGGCTCTTTGAGAGCAGGACACGGAAAAACCAGTGGCAAATATCAAATCAGCTCAGAAGCGCGCCCGCCAGGCGGAGAAAACCCGTAAGCACAACATGGGTCTGCGCTCCAGAATGCGAACGCTTATCAAGAATGTTGTGAATGCCTGTGAGGCTGGCGACAGTGCGGCAG
>DDIP01000195.1:3274-5198 GCA_002338605.1 Proteobacteria bacterium UBA1847
CAGCAGCAGCCTACAAGTTGGCGGTGCCGACCATTGACAGCATGATCAACAAAGGCATTGTCAGCAAAAACAAGGCGGCGCGTCACAAGAGTCGGCTGAATGCACGGATCAAGGCGCTCTCTGCCTAAGGCAAAGCCGGTTCCTGCCAGATACAGACAAGCCGGGTACGCTTGACGCGTACCCGGCTTTTTTCGTATTCAATATTCCAGGTTTTGCAATCGGGCTAAACGCTGGCGGGATCGTAATCGTCATCCTGGTGCTCTTGTGCTTTCAGACGATCCAGTTCCTGCATGATTGCCTGGCCCAGCGCCTCCGTTCCCTCACCACTCGCGGCGCTGACTTCAAAGACCGGCCCTGTCCAGCCCAGGTCCTGCAACAACATGTCCCTTGCCACTTTGCGATCGTCGTCAGACAACAGGTCGATCTTGTTGATCACCAGCCATCGCGGCTTGGCGGCCAGCTCTTCCGAAAATTTCCGGAGTTCGCCGGCGATTGCAGCGACTTCCCGGGCTGGATCGACGTTGGGATCAATCGGGGCAATATCGACGACGTGTAACAGCAATCCGGTGCGCTGCAGATGCTTCAGAAATTGAATGCCAAGCCCTGCCCCCTCTGACGCACCTTCGATGAGACCAGGCACATCCGCCATGACAAAACTTTGCAGGCGCCCAACTCGAACAACGCCAAGATTGGGATGTAGCGTGGTAAACGGATAATCAGCGATACGCGGCCTGGCATGAGACATAGCCGAAATCAACGTCGATTTGCCCGCGTTTGGCATGCCCAGAAGGCCGACATCAGCAAGAACTTTCAGTTCGAGACTAAGGTGCCGGGCTTCTCCCTGGGTTCCACTGGTGGTTTTCCGCGGCGCTCGATTGACGCTGCTCTTGAATCGTGTGTTGCCGAGTCCGCCACGTCCGCCTTCCGCCACTTTCTGTCGCTGGCCTGCTTCAGTCAGATCACAGATGATTTCTCGAGTATCGACGTCGCAAACGGTCGTACCGATGGGAACCGAAACCTCAAGATCGTCACCCGACCGACCGGTCTTGTTGCGCCCGGAACCCCCTTCACCACCCTCCGCCTTGAATTTTCGGGCAACACGAAAATCCGCCAGCGTGTTCAACGAATCGTCCGCTACCACGTAGACGCTACCGCCGTGGCCACCGTCACCGCCATCCGGGCCGCCACGCTCGACGTATTTTTCACGCCGAAAGCTTAAGCAACCGTGTCCGCCGTTGCCCGCCTGTACGCGTATTGTTGCTTCGTCGACGAATTTCATTAGGGTTCTATCGAGTGATTTCCAAAGTAAAAAGCCCCGCGATGGCGGGGCTCTTCATGTCTTGCGCTGTGAGGGCCACGCTATCGCGGGCAGGGCCCGGTCCTATGACGCGTCGACGACGCTGACGAACTGCCGTTTCTTGGGACCCTTGCGTTCGAACTTCACGAAGCCGTCTTTCTTCGCGAACAATGTGTGGTCGCGTCCCAGGCCGACATTGACTCCCGGATGAAAGCGCGTACCACGCTGGCGAACAATGATGTTCCCGGCAATAATTTTCTGGCCACCGAAAATCTTGACGCCTAGGCGCTTGCTTTCCGAATCGCGACCGTTCTTTGTACTACCGCCTGCTTTTTTATGTGCCACTGTACTGTACCTGTCAGTTTCATCACCCGGCCAAGCGCCGGGCTTCGTTAATCCTGGGTTTTAGTCCGTTGCCTTTTTCTTGGCAACTTTCTTTTTGGTAGCTGTCTTCTTTGCCGCAGCCTTTTTGGGGGCCGCTTTTTTTGAAGCCGCTTTCTTCGTCGCAGCTTTCTTCGGCGACGCCGCTTTTTTCTCGGCCGGAGCCTCATCAGCCACTTTGCTGGCACCGCTGCCGCTGATCGCGGTGATCTCTACCTCGGTAAAGAACTGGCGATGCGTGCCCTG
>DDIP01000194.1 GCA_002338605.1 Proteobacteria bacterium UBA1847
GGCATGAACCCGATGGACCTCAAGCGCGGTATCGACAAGGCGTCGGCTGCGATGGTCGAAGAGCTGAAGAAACTGTCCAAGCCCTGCAAAGATGAGAAGGCGATCGCGCAGGTCGGCAGCATCTCCGCAAACTCTGATCCGGAAATTGGTGAAATCATCTCCAATGCAATGGACAAGGTTGGCAAGGAAGGCGTCATCACAGTTGAAGAGGGCTCCGGTCTGCAGAACGAACTTGATGTTGTGGAAGGCATGCAGTTCGATCGCGGTTACCTGTCTCCATACTTCATTAATGACGCGAACAGCCAGCAGGTTGAGCACGACAATCCGTTGATTCTTCTGTACGACAAGAAGATCTCCAACATCCGTGACCTGCTTCCGGTTCTCGAAGGCGTTGCGAAAGCAGGCCGTCCGTTGCTGATTATTTCTGAAGACGTTGAAGGCGAAGCGCTGGCAACCCTGGTTGTCAACAACATTCGCGGTATCGTGAAAGTTGCGGCTGTCAAGGCCCCGGGCTTCGGCGATCGTCGTAAAGCCATGCTGCAGGATATTGCTGTCCTGACGGGTGGCCAGGTGATTTCCGAAGAAGTCGGCCTGTCACTTGAAAAAGCGACGCTCGAAGATCTGGGTGAAGCCAAGAAGATTCAGATCACCAAGGAAGCGACAACGATTATTGACGGCGCCGGTAAGGCCGCTGACATCAAGGGTCGTGTCGAGCAGATCAACGCCGAGATTGCGGACTCTTCGTCGGATTACGACAAAGAGAAGCTGCAGGAGCGTGTTGCCAAGCTGTCTGGCGGCGTTGCCGTCATCAAGGTTGGTGCTGCGACCGAAGTTGAGATGAAAGAAAAGAAAGCACGCGTCGAAGACGCGCTGCACGCGACCCGTGCTGCTGTCGAAGAAGGCGTTGTACCGGGTGGTGGTGTTGCACTGATTCGCGCGGTCAGCAAGATTGGCAAGCTCGAAGGCGACAATGACGACCAGACTGTTGGTATCAACATTCTGAAGCGTGCCGTTGAAGAGCCGCTGCGCCAGATCGTTCGTAATGCGGGCGGCGACGCCAGTGTTGTGCTGAATGCTGTTGCCAAAGGCAAGGGCAACTACGGCTTCAACGCGGCGTCCGGCGAATACGGTGACATGATCGAGATGGGTATCCTGGATCCCACCAAGGTCACGCGCTTCGCACTGCAAAACGCTGCCTCAGTATCAGGGCTGCTGCTGACAACCGAAGCAATGATTGCGGACGCGCCTAAGGATGACGAAGGCGGCCATGCGATGCCTGATATGGGCGGCATGGGTGGCATGGGCGGCATGATGTAAATGCGGCTCGGGCAGGGGCGCGAGTCATGCTCGTGAACCCGCACCACTGGCAAGACCTGAAAACCCGGCTTCGGCCGGGTTTTCTTGGTTTGGTGATGTCCAATATATTTGACATGATGTAAAGAATAATTTACCTTGCTTTTCTAACAAATCCTGCAGGAGAACAAGTCAGTGGATTGGTCGTTTGAAGAAAAGAGTGCCTGGGGTTCGTTGCTGGCGGTGGTCATCTCTTCATGGTTGTTTTTTCCGGTCGCATTGACTCACCTTGCCGCCGGCGGTGAACTACGTGAGTTGGCGGGTCGAGCGATTCTTGTCGTTTTTGTCATTGTCGTTGTAGAGATTGTGTATCACTCGATTTTCGCAATCGCATCGCGAAACACGGGCAGCGATGAGCGAGATGTGCTGATCAGCATGAAAGCTGACAAATGGTCGGGCTACGTTCTGGCCTTCGGCGTTTGCTGGATCATTGGATTGATCGTAGTTCGCGACGTACTACCAGGGTCACCGCCGCCATCGAGCGTACTCATCGCAATTTATTTGTTGCTGGCCTTAACCGTATCCGAAGCATCAAAAATCCTGCTGCAAATCTGGTATTACCGGACCGGCATCTAATGGTTTCGACAGGAGTGCGCAACAAAATTCGCAAACTGCGGTTCGCGAAAGACGAAATGACACAACAACAACTTGCGGACCAGGTTGGCGTTACGCGGCAAACAATCGTTGCGGTTGAGAACGGGAAATACTCCCCGTCGCTCGATGTCGCATTCAGGATTGCTATTGCGCTGGGCGAGCCTCTCGATGCCGTCTTTTATTACGAGCCAGGTGCCAGATAACTCTTGCGCCAAACAGAATCGTGAGAATCGCAGCGTAGATCAACGGTTCGGTTACGTCTTTCTTGACCTGCCACCAGTAGTGCCAGACGCCAAGGATTGCCGCGGCGTAGATTGCGTTATGCAGAGTCTGCCAATGCTGCCCCATTCGACGTCGTACTGCGGTAAAGGATGTCGCCGCGAGCGCGGTCAGTATCAGCAGCGCCGTGAATCCAATCAATACAAACGGACGCTTTGTCAGGTCTTCGATGATTTCGCTGAGTCGCAGATCCCGGTCGAGGACAACCCAGGTCGTAAAGTGCATCAGCGCGTAGAAAAACGTGAACAAACCCAGCATGCGGCGAAAGCGCGACAGCCAGTTCCAGCCAGTAACACGCCGCAACGGTGTAATCGCCAGGGTGATCATGATGAATCGCAGTCCCCAGTTGCCGAAGCGATCGAGGATTTCTTCGACCGGATTTGCGCCCAAAGTGCCGCTCAAGCCGATCGCATCGGTGACGACGAGGCCTGCGGGAAGAAGGCACAACAGAAAAACAACAGGCTTCCAGAAAAAGCGGATTTGTTGCAGCGTATTCAATGGAGTTTAGTAATTGCGGCGCAGATCCAGGCCCTTGTACAGGTGGGCGACGTGCTCACCATAGCCGTTAAACATCAGCGTTTCCTGCTTGTCCGCAAATAGGCCTGAGCCAATGCGACGTTCGCGTGCCTGGCTCCAGCGTGGATGGCTGACGCTCGGGTTCACGTTCGCGTAAAAGCCGTATTCCTGCGGAGCCGCCATATTCCAGCTTGTCCGCGGACGCGACGATGTGAAGTTGATCCTGATGATACTCTTGATGCCCTTGAAGCCATACTTCCATGGCGTCACGAGGCGAATCGGCGCGCCGTTCTGGTTGGGGATGGACTTTCCGTAAATACCGACCGCAAGAATCGACAACGGGTTGGTGGCTTCCTCGATCGTCAGTCCCTCGCGGTAGGGCCAATCGAGTGATCCCCAGCGAACACCGGACATTTGTTTCGGGTCATTGAGAGTTTCGAACGCGACGAATTTTGCCTTGGATGTTGGCTGAAAATGCTTCACGACGTCGGCCAGCGAAATGCCGACCCACGGGATCACCATCGACCAGGCCTCGACGCAACGCATGCGGTAGATGCGCTCCTCAAGGTCAAAAGGCTTCATGAAATCCTCGAAGTCCAAGGTGCCGGTCTTCTCTGCATGACCTGAGACATCAATGCTCCATGGGCGCGGTTTGAAGTCCTCAGCATTCCGGAACGGGTCGCTCTTGCCTGTGCCGAACTCATAGAAATTGTTATAGGTCGTTATGTCCTCATAGCTGTTGGGTGCTTCGTCCGTGCTGAACTCGCTCTTTTTGATGCCTGAAAGAGCCGCCTGGCGAGTGTCCGGGATTACTGCGGCACCGGCGGCACCGGCAATCAGTGAGCCACCGGCAATTGCACCTGCTCGTATGAAATCCCGCCGATTAATGTAATTGGTCTCACTGGTGATTTCCGAGGGCCGGATATCGGCCGGTTTCCTGATCAGCACGCGCAGTCTCCATGGGTGGTTTAAATAGTAGACAGGGTCTAAAGGTATTTTATTGCACAGGATGCCGATCCGCGCCAAGCTTTGGCAATGAAACAGCCCCTGGCCCTGTTCTACGCAGCGACAATTGTTTTTCTGCTCCTGGATTATCTGTTCGGCATCAATATTCGTGTCGCGTTCCTGGAGCCATGGCCAATCGCAAGGCTGATCTACTACGGCATTTGTTTCGCATGCTTGAGCCTGGTGATCTGGCGGCCGGGCTGGGGTGCGGTGGCGGCTGCTTTGGAATCCCTGAGCGCCGTCGTCGCGCTGACAATGTCGATGGCCGTCCGGGTCATGATTGTCAGCGACGAGATGATTGATTCCGGGACGGGTATTGTTACGGGGGAAGAGATCCTGAACTACCTGATCTCCGGCAGCGTGGCGTATTTTGCCTGGTATCGGGCTTCAAAGTCGCTAAGTTCGTCTAAAATTCACTTAAAATAAGCGAATGCCTGAAAAATTGGCGAATATTCGGGTGGAATCCTTGGCATTCGGTTTCACGCCTTTGTTATCGACGAATTCTTGCCTTGACCTTGTGCCAATAGTTGTTAATTTCCAAAAAAATGGCCTGAAAAATCGGCAAAAAGCTGTAAATACCGTAAAATGATTCAATCTAGCCTTGACCGCGTCGTGAGCTCTCCTGGCTGTCTGGCCGGAACTTTTTATTGTGTTTTTAGATTTTAAGCGATTTTTGACGATAATTAACCGTTATTAGACGATTTTCAATTCATTGACTGAGCCAGTTGACCAGCAGCCGGTTTACGTCATCGGGCGTTCCTGCTGGGTCCAGTGTCCGCAGGGTGAAAGCATCTCGATCGTAAGATTCGACACCAGTGATTTCATCGCCTCAATTTGTTCGACGGAGACGACCACGTCATCGGCAGCGAACACAGTGTCCGCTTCATCAGAATCCTGAAAATTAACGATGTAAAAATCGTCGCCGAATTGCACGCGCATTAAAGCAATCGGGTCAGTGGCTGTTCGCGGGAGGTGGGGAATATTCAGCACAACCAGCCGCCGGGTTCTGTGCGGGACGAGCGTCGCCATTTGCCATAGCAGCAATGCGCCCCAGTCGTGACCGACAAAAATCGCGTCCTCGAGTCCAAGCGAATCGAGCAGCCCCTCAAGGCCAGCGCCAAGCTCGGTCAGGCAATACGCGGCGGGATCGTGGGGCGCATCTGTCTGGCCGAAGCAGCGCATGTCGGGTGCAATGGCACGAAAACCGGCGTTGGCCAGCGCCGGCAGCTGGTGCCTTCAGGAGAACGCGAGTTCAAGGAAGCCGTGAACCAGGACGCACCGGTACCTTGCTCATACCGGGCCATGCAGATGCCGTTGGTCTCTATGAAATCAGCGCCGGGGAACACACAGGCATTTGACAGCAAAGCGCGGACAATCGCAAAGTGACTGGATCCGACAAAGAAGCGGAGCCCGCCAGTGTTTCAGCGCTTTATCAATTCAATAGTTCATCTCATCACGAATACGTTCTTCCGGCGCATCGATGTGGTTGGCGATGAGAACATTCCGTCTGACGGTCCGGTCATCTTTGCGGGTAATCACCCGAATGCATTGATGGACGGATGGTTACTTACGGCGCGCTGTGGGCGTCGCCCATTGCATTTCGTTGCAAACGCCAAGCTATGGAAATATCCGCTGCTCGGCAGGATGCTCGACGCCACGGGTGCGGTGCCGGTGTATCGGCGAGAAGAACATGACGGTGAGGTCGATAATTCGGGAGCCTTCGACCGACTGTTCGATGTCATTGAGTCTGGCAACTGCATTGGCGTATTTCCAGAAGGCGTCAGCCATACCGAATCGCAGTTGGCAAAACTGAAGACCGGTACAGCGAGAATCGCCCTGACCGTCGCTGCTCGCGGCAAGGTATCTGTCACTATTATTCCCTGCGGCCTCAACTATATTCATCGTGATCGTTTTCGCAGCCAGGTCCTGATCGAGTTCGGCGAACCCATTGTTATTGGCGACGCCTGGATCGAAAAGTTCCGGGCCGATGAACGCAGCGCCATAAGGGAACTGACCGACTTCCTCGCGAATTCGCTGAAAGCAGTCACACTAAATGCACCGGACTGGAGCACCTTGCGTTTTATTCAGACCGCGCGTCGCTTGTACAAGCCCGCAGCGGCCCACCTGACGCCTGCAACCTACGTGGAACTCAACCGTCGATTCGTCAAAACCTGGGAGCGCTCCGGCAAGGAACCGGAGATGCTTGCGTTTCGAGCCCGCATTGAGGACTACCAGTCGAGGCTGGAAGCACTCGGGCTCAAGGACTACCAGTTGCGACAGAAAATTTCGGTTGGAAAAGCATTTCGGCGATTGATGGGCCGGTCGATACTGGCCATGTTGTTGCTCCCGGTCGCGATACCGGGTCTGCTGTTGCATTTGCCGGTCGGTTGGGTCGCGGCGATTGTTGGTGAAAAGTTCAGTTACGAAACGGACGACGTCGCCACACTCAAGGTATTTGCGGCGGTCGCGCTACTGCCGCTCTTGTACCTGGTGGCAGCTTTTCTTATCGGCAGCTACTTCGGATTGGGCTGGGCGATTGCAGCAGCGGTGATTTTCGTCGTCAGCTTTTCCACATCGTTGTGGGTAATAGAGGCGCAGGCGACGTTGCTGGCGTCGATGATATCGCTTCTGCGGCGCACACGCCTTCGGTCCGAGATTGATGACCTGCATGCAATACGCGCGGAGCTCGTCGAGACAGTTCGTCAACTGGCCGACCGATTTTCTGACCCTGCCAGTCCGAGAATATTCACGCCCGATCACTTCAAGCCAACGGGAGCAGCGGATGTGATGAAGTGACCTCTGAATTTCGGTCGGCAGTACATACCGTGTCGGTGGCCGGGAGTATTTCCGGGGAGATGGCTGACTCGGTGATCCGATCGAATGCGCGTCAGGACGTTTTTCCTTGTAATTTGCCGGCTTGAACGCTAATTTCCCCGGCAAGACGTTGATAGGGACGAGTACGCAGCCCATTCAGGCCAAAGCGACCGGAGGACAGTGAGAGCTCCGGACCTGACACTGCCGAATATCACCCTGGAGTCGCCGCCTGAAAAGCACTGCTGACTAGGGCTGGCCGATTGGCCCACGATACGGGTGTCGAAGTGGCAGTTGCGACTTCATGAGGCGGCATCAAGCCGCGAAACCGGGTGGTACCGCGAAAAACCTTCGCCCTGGCAATTACGGTGGCAGTCACCTTAACTCCTGTATCGGGTTAGGGTGACTGCCACCGTAATTGGTGGGGCTTTTTTTTGTTTGGAGTTTGAGTTTTGTCATTT
Source organism: Proteobacteria bacterium UBA1847 (assembly GCA_002338605.1). Lineage (GTDB taxonomy): Bacteria > Pseudomonadota > Gammaproteobacteria > Steroidobacterales > Woeseiaceae > UBA1847. The sequence goes on from DDIP01000194.1 coordinate 7,020, forward strand.
AACGAAGTCAGTGGTCGATATGACGGGCCAGCGCTTGAGGTTGAAGTGCTGGAGTTTTGGCGCGAGCACGACGTTTTTCAAAAGTCGCTCGACCGAACCAAAGGGAACCCGCAATTCAGTTTCAACGAAGGGCCGCCGACCGCCAATGGCAAGCCCGGCATTCACCACGTGCTTGCGCGCAGCTTCAAGGACATCTTTCCGCGCTACAAGACCATGCGGGGTTTTCACGTACCGCGGAAGGCCGGTTGGGATACGCACGGTTTGCCGGTCGAGCACGAAGTTGAAAAAGAACTCGGCATCTTCGACAAGAAAGAGATAGAGGAAAAAGTCGGCATCGCCGAATTCACGAAGCGCTGTCGCGATTCGGTCATGCGCTACATCGGCGACTGGGAGAAGATGACGGAGCGTATGGGCTTCTGGGTCAACCTCGACGAGGCCTACTACACACTCGATAACAGTTACATCGAGTCTGTCTGGCACCTGCTCAATAGGATCTGGGACAAGGGGCTTATCTACCAGGGCTACAAAGTCGTACCTTACGACCCGCGCATCGGGGCGACGCTGTCATCGCATGAGCTTGCGCTCGGCTACAAGGATGTCGAAGACCCGTCCATTACCGTGCGGTTTCAATTGCGCGACGAGTTGGACACGTATTTCCTGGTCTGGACGACAACGCCCTGGACACTGCCGTCGAATCTTGCGCTCGCCGTCGGCAATGACATCGACTATAGCTATTGCAAGTCCGGTGGCCAGATACTCATCGTGGCCGAGGCGCTCCGTGAAGCCGTGTTCCGTGACATCGAACATAAAGTCGTGAAAACGGTCAAGGGCTCGAAGCTCGTGGGCATTCGGTACCAGCAGTTGTTCGACTACCTGTCCATCGATGCGCCTAATGCGTTTCAGGTCTTCGAAGCAGATTTTGTCAGCACGGAAAGCGGTACCGGCATTGTGCACACCGCGCCGGCCTATGGTGTGGACGATCTTGCGCTTGGCCAGGCTAACGATTTGCCGGTTGTTCACGGCGTCGGACTCGACGGTCATTTTGTCGATGAAGTCGAGCCTGTCAAAGGCCTGTTCTTCAAGGACGCCGACAAGCCGCTTATTCGCATTCTCAAAGATCGCGGCTTGATGTTTCGTTCAGAGCGCTACCTCCACAGCTACCCGTTTGGCTGGCGCACGGGTGATCCCATTCTCTATTACGCCAAGAACGCCTGGTACATCCGAACCTCGGATTTTCGCGATCGCATGACCGAACTGAATCAGACCATCAACTGGATACCGGCACACATCAGGGACGGGCGCTTCGGAAACTGGCTGGAGAACAACGTCGATTGGGCGTTGTCACGCGAGCGTTTCTGGGGAACGCCGCTTCCTGTCTGGACCGACGGTGAAGGTGAGTTTCACTGCGTCGGGTCGGTCGGGGAACTCGAAGACCTGACGGGCAAGGACCTAAGCCAACTGGATCTGCATCGACCTGCCGTCGACGACATCACGTTTGAAAAAAACGGCAAGACCTGGACGCGTGTTCCTGAAGTCATTGACTGCTGGTTCGATTCCGGAGCCATGCCGTACGCCCAATGGCATTACCCGTTCGAAAATCACGACAAGTTCGAGAAGCATTTTCCAGCGGATTACATCTGCGAGGCGATCGACCAGACGCGCGGATGGTTCTACACCCTGCACGCGATCTCGACGCTGGTATCTGACAGCATTGCCTACAGGAACTGCATTTGCCTGAACCTGATTGTCGACAAAGACGGCAA
>DDIP01000289.1 GCA_002338605.1 Proteobacteria bacterium UBA1847
TGTTTCATTATCGCAATCACGGTTCCGATTACGGCAGGGTATTGGCAGGTATCGATGTGCCGGAAAGTGAAACAGCCGAGCTCGAATCTCATCTCGCGAAGCTGGGTTACCCGTACTGGGAGGAAAGCGACAATCCGGCCTACACGATGTTCCTGTCCTGAAACCGACGTTCGTCAGTCGCGATACGAGGGATCCCGCCGATCCAGTTTTCTGAGAAGTCCGGGCCAGACCAGGGCGCCGCCGAGACCTTTGGTCACCTGCTCTGCCTGCGCCGTGATCCCCCGAACGATGGGTTCCGGCACCTGGATGAGTTCGCGTCCGGAGGACTGCGCCATTACCTGGATCTGGCAGGCTGTTTCGAGTACATACATCATCAGAAAAGCATCCGCGATGCTCGGGCCAGTTGTCAGCAGACCGTGATTCCGAAGTATCAAGGCGTTGTTTTCGCCGAGATCCGCGACCAGTCGCGGCTTTTCTTCATCGTTCAGCGCGACACCTTCATAGTTGTGGTAAGCAAGTGTTGCGTAACCGAACAACGAGACCTGGGATATCGGCAGCAGTCCGTCGGCTTGCGCGGACACCGCGACGCCCGCCCTCGTGTGCGTATGCAGAACACAAGCTGCATCGTGGCGTGCCTCATGAATGGCACTGTGAATAACGAAACCGGCGGGATTAATCTCATACGGTGACGCAAGCACTTTCTCACCCTGGAGATTCACTTTAATGAGGCTGCTGGCCGTGATTTCTTCAAACAACAGCCCATAGGCATTGATCAGGAAGTGATTTTCCGATCCCGGCACCCTGGCCGACACGTGAGTAAAGACCAGGTCATCCCAGCCATAGAGGGCAATAGCCCGGTAACAGGCCGCGAGATCGACCCGGACCTGCCATTCCGCCTCAGATACCTGCTGGCGTACCGATTGTTTGTCATTCATCGCCTGCCTTATTCCTTTTTGTTTGCAACGTTTTTTCGCCGACGGGCATCTGACAAGTGTAGTACACGATGCAAACCTACTTATCCCTTATGCTGTTTGTTTCGTAACGATTAGCGGTGGCATTTGCCACCGCTTTTTTTTACCACATTTCCCGCATCCGGGATGCAACATCTATCTGCCGATCGGAGCTTGCACGCAATTGCCCGGCGCTGCTTTCGGGCCGCCCGGCAAAACGTTTCGCCATTGTTGCCATCAGGGTTTCTGTCATGAAGCGGCTGCGGGCGCCATAGACGTGCTTGTCGCCGTCCCGACGCTGCTGGGTCACGTGATACCGAAGTGGCGCAATCAGCGACAAGGACTGTTTGGCACGCGTCATGGCGACGTACAACAGGCGGCGTTCTTCCTCGATCATTTCAGGCTTGCCTGTCGCAAATTCGGACGGAAAACTCCCATCTGACACGTTCAGGATGAAGACCGACTCCCACTCCTGTCCTTTCGCCGAATGGACGGTCGACAGTATCAGGTAGTCCTCGTCGAGCAGCGGATCGCCAGCGAGATCGCCGGCAGCCGACGGCGGATCGAGCGTCAGTTCCGTGAGAAACCGCTCCCGGGTCGGGTAACGTCCCGATATTTGCTCGAGCTGTTCAAGATCGGCTTCGCGCGTGTCAAGACCGTCGTACAGGCGCTCCAGGTGTGGCTGATACCATCGGCGCGTGGCCGTCAGTTGTGACTGCCAACCCGACCCGTCGGCATCGACGTCTGACAATGACACAAGCAGATCGCAAAAAGTTGGCCAATCCTTGCTAGATGCGCCCGGCGCGCGGAAATTGCGCAGGGCTGAGAACAGGAAGTCGCCCGCAGCAAGTTGCTCGAAACAGCGGGCGGCATTCGACGGACCCATGCCAGGCAGCAGCTTCAACACCCGAACGGCGGCAACCTCATTTTTCGGGTTCTCCGCCCACTTCAGGACCGACAACAGATCCTTGACATGTGCGGCCTCAAGAAATTTCAGTCCACCGTATTTGACGTACGGGATATTGCGACGCACGAGCTCGAGCTCAAGTCGGTCACTGTGATGCGAGCCGCGAAAAAGGACGGCCTGATCCTTAAGCTGCAAGCCGAGTTCGCGATTTTGAAGGATTGACTCGACGACGAACTCAGCTTCGGCATTGCCGTCCTCCACAGTAACGTATTGCGGCTTGTCACCAGACTGTTGGTCGGTGAACAGGTTCTTCCGGTACTGGCGCTCGCTTTCTGCGATAAGGCAATTGGCGCAATCGAGTATCGGTTGTGTCGAGCGGTAGTTCTGTTCAAGCGTAATCACTTGTGCCGATGGCATGTACTGGTCCGGAAACCCGAGAATATTCTCGACTTCTGCGGCGCGAAAAGAATAAATGGACTGTGCATCATCGCCGACCACCGTCACACCTTTGCCATCCGGTTTCAGTGCATTAAGAATTTCTGCCTGCACCAGGTTGGTGTCCTGGTATTCGTCCACCAATATGTGGTCAAACGACGAACCAATCCGGTCCGCAAATTCCGCCTCGGCCACCAGGTGACTCCAGTACAACAGCAGGTCGTCGTAGTCCAGCGACTGGCTTTGCTGCTTTCTGAGGACGTAGTGGCGAAATAATTCGCTGAGTTCGTCAGACCAGTCGACGCACCATGGAAACGTTGCCGTCAACACATCCGGCAGGGATTGCTGTGTATTAACGCATCGCGAGTAGATCGTGAGGCAGGTGTCTTTTTTGGGAAATCGCCTTGCCGTGCGCGTGAGTTTCAGTTCGTGACGAACGACGTCCATAATATCGGCAGCGTCGCCGCGATCGAGTACCGAGAATCCTGGATCGAGACCAAGATTGTGGGCAAAACGACGCAGCAGGCGATTCGCTATGGAATGAAACGTGCCAGCCCATGGCAGCCCGCCGGCCGGCACTGGCGACGACGAAGTCCCTTTGACGGCTGAGCGGACAATCGACTCCACGCGACGGGTCATTTCCTGCGATGCTCGCCGGGTGAAAGTCAGCAACAGAACGCGTTCCGGACTGATACCGTTTATCAGGAGGTGCGCGACGCGATGCGCAAGTGTCATGGTCTTGCCTGTGCCCGCCCCGGCGATAACCAGCAACGGGCCGGATTCAAATGCCGCGTTGCCGCGAACTTCGCCGTACTCGGCAGCCAGCCGCTGCGCCCGGTTCAGCGTATCCAGATGATCAACAACCTGCGCTGCAGCCTGCATGGCAACCCCTCGCAAATGACTGTAGTTTTATACAGTACTGGTTGGATTTACAAGGTTTTCCTGAGGAAGCGCTCAATCAGCCCGGCCAGTCGCTCTGGCGCCTCAAAGTGAATCATGTGACCGGCCGCTTCGACTTCGGCCGACTCAGCGTTCGGAAACGGCAGCAAAGCGGTGCTGCCAAACTGATCAGCGAACGGGCTTCTGTCGCCGTGCACCAGCAGGACAGGCGCAGTGATGCAACGCCAGCAGGCTTCGGCTTCGGCCCGTCGGTACAACACCGGGTTGGGCAGTTTGTGGGCGGCGTCCGCACGCAGGCGAACGACCCCATTTTCGCCGACGACAGCCCATTGCCTCGCAACATAGTCGGCCCGCCCGTATCCAAGGCCCGGGCTGCGCTCAATAATTTTTGTTGCCAGGCTTTCGACCGACGGGTACTCGCTAAATGACAACTCGGAAAGTCCCCCTTCTATCCATTGCCGGTATCGGCGCGGTGCATCGGCAGGATCGGAATCCTTGAGGCCGAAGCCTTCGATATTGATCAGTGCGCTGACGCGTTCAGGTATTGACCCCGCGTACAGCGACGCGACGTTGCCGCCCATGCTGTGGCCAATCAGCGGCACTGCAGCGTCCGGCGCACAGGTCTCGATAATCGCGTGCAGGTCGGCAAGGTAGTCTGGAAACCAGTACGAACATCCCCGGTGTGCCGTCCGACCGAAGCCTCGCCAGTCAGGGGCAATGACTCGCCAGTCTTCTCCCATCGCATCGACGACGAACTGGAAGGTCGATCCGGTGTCCGCCCACCCATGCAAATAAAAAACCGGAACCGCGTCCTTGTCGCCCCATTCGTTGATGCAATACTTAACGCCTCGAATATCCAGCGTCCTGTGTGTCGGCGCCCGCACAGGCCGATACTGTCGTGTGTCGCTCATTTTTGGATTCTTGTCATCAGCTTCGGCCCATTCATTACTATGTTACGTCAGGTCGTGTATAAACAGGTTGAATCCGTTTTATGAATCAACGAACACCGAAGAACGACTGAATGACGGGCGATATCGCACTGGTTCTTGGCATACTGGTTATTTCGCTGATCCTGTTTATCAGCGAAATCGTCCGCATGGATGTTGTTGCACTCATGGTTTTGGGTTCGCTTTTCATCGCCGGACAAATCGATGCCAACCAGGCATTCGCCGGCTTTAGCAATAGTGCCGTGATCACGGTTTGGGCCATGTTCATCCTGAGTGAAGGACTGACCCGCACCGGAATCGCCGACATCATCGGACGACAGGTGATGCGAATAGGCGGCAGCCGGGAATTCACACTGATTTTTGTCATCATGGTAACCGGCGCGATCCTGTCAGCCTTCATGAACAATATCGGCGTGGCTGCGCTGATGCTGCCGGTTGTCGTCGAAGTTGCACGGCGCACGGGCGTTCCTGCTTCCCGGCTGTTGATGCCACTGGCCTACTCCACACTGCTGGGCGGTCTGATGACCCTGATTGGTACGCCACCCAACCTGCTGATCAGCGAGTCCCTGGTGCTGGGTGGGTTCGAGCCTTTCGCACTGTTTGACTTCACACCGCTCGGCGGTACGGTGATGGTGATAGGGGTACTGTTCGTTGCCCTTGCCGGACGATTTCTCTTGCCGAGTGTCAGCGCGGAGCGCGGCAAGCACGTCAGCCAGCGCAGCTTGCGTGCACAGTACAAGCTGCAGGAACGTACTTTCATGATGCACGTTCCGGCCGACTCGGTACTCGTCGGCAAGACACTGGCCGATTCGCGTATCGGCGCATCGACCGGCCTGATCATCCTGTCCTTGCTTCGCAACGGTCGCAACGAGACGCTCCCGGGCCGCAGGACGGTAATTCAGGGTGGCGACGGCTTACTGGTGCAGGGCCGTATCGATCAGTTTCGCGAGCTGCAACGCTGGAGTGACCTGGTAATCGAGCGCGAGGCACCGGTCCTCAAGTCCATGGTCGCGTCCAAGGTGGTCTACGCGTCTGTTGTGGTAACCGAAGGCTCGCCAATCGTTTCGGAGCTTATCCGGCACGCCGCCTTCCGGACACGCTTCGATGTACTGGTCGTCGGCGTCTTGCGCCGCGGGCGCTATCGCCTTACCAACCTCGCTTACGTTCCCATCCGCGCCGGCGATCGGATGCTGGTCCAGGGGGAAATCGAAGCAATCGAGCAACTGGAAAAGTTCCCGGACTTCGAAGAAGTGCAGATCTTTACCGCGGATGAGCTGGCAGAGACCTATCAAACCGACGAACGTATGTTCGTTGTGCGATTGCCGAAGGACAGCGGCCTGGTTGGCGAAACCCTGAAGAAAAGCCGGCTCGCGGATGTTTTCGACTTTCGCG
>DDIP01000168.1 GCA_002338605.1 Proteobacteria bacterium UBA1847
CCCATCGCGGCGGCCTTGCTCTCGCTGACAGCGTCTTCAGCAAGCGGCGAATAGATGCCGACGTGCATGTGCCCATCAACCAGCCCGGGAAACACCAGTCGGTTCCTGGCGTCATATACACGCTGACTGTCAGACGCCGGAATGTCGTTCTCGAGCCGGGCGATTCGCCCACCCTGGATGCCGATATCCAGCGCTTCGCACCATCGCCGCCGGGGCGAACCACCCTGACATTTTTGAGAACGAGATCCAGTGACATAGTCGATAGCCGTCAGTCTATTGTCTGTTTGTTATAACTTTCGTTCTCTTTGGGGACAATGACAAGGCTTGGGAACGCCAATGCTTGTCTAATTGAGGCCCAGAACCATCGAATACTGGAAGCGTTTGGGATTGTACCAACCGTCCAGTACGTCCACGACTTTTCCATCGTCATCAACAGAGATCCGGCGTATGGACAGCAGTGCTGCGCCGGGCTCTATTTCGAGATCGGCAGCGATACGCGCCGACGCGTTCTCGGCGCTCAACACCTGTTCGATCTTGGCGAGGAAAATCCCGTTGTCTTTTAGAATATCGAGCCTCGGGGTACGCTCGAGATTCCGCTTGGTGAATCCCTTGCGTATCCCGACAGTGTAACTCATATAGTACGCGTACGGTTCATTGTCATCGTTGCCGCGCACCCGCACCACCTTGTGGACTTTCTGCCCTTCGTCCAGTGACAAAAGGTCACGAATTTCGGGCGGCGGCACGATTTCATCGATAGACTCGACATGCACGATGCTGTGCTTGCCCATTTCGATCAGGTTCTCGAGCATGTCGACAAGTGGCAACTTAACCGGTTGCGGCTTGTACTTGTAGGTAACGTGCGACCCTTTCCCGCGAAATCGCACGATCAGGTTTTCCGCCGCCAATTCATCCATCGCACGTTTCGCGGTGATCCGCGAAACGCCGAACGAGGTCGCCAGCTTTTTTTCTGTCGGGAGTTTCGAATCGTAAGGAATCGTTCCGTTCACGATTGCAGACTTCAGTACCGAGTAAATCTGGTGATACAAAGGAACATGTGCCAGCGCACCATGCTGAATTGTCTGCCAGTCCGATTTCAGCGTTTTTAACAATTCCGACACACCTACTCCTTGTTCGTGTGCACCCAACAATATCCTATATCAAACGGGCCTGATCGCAAGCACCGCCAATTTTCCGCGATTTATGCGTGCGGTGCCTGCGGCGCCGGAAGGTGCGTTTCCTCGAGGGCTCGACTCTTGATATCCTCGATGCCGCCGCCAAAATTAAATAGCGACGTTTCGCCACGCGTGTCGCTCAGCTTGGCGCGCATTTCCCTGGTTGCATCGACGTCGACCGTATTTTTCGACGTTATGACGACGCCGTAGCGCCTGGCTCCTGCCGCCGTTACGAGTCCACGATGAACATCTGCAAGGACCGCCGCACAATCTCTTTCGTACGGATCGCCCCAGCCACCTCCGCCCCATGTGTTGAAGTAAAGCACGTCGCCTTCGCGTACCTTGACTCCGTCACATTTCGCCGGCAACCACTCCTCGCTGCCATCCTTGCGAACGAGTCGTTTGCTCGAGCGCATGCCGGGCTCTCCGCCATGGACGCCCCAGGGGTACGTCAGCCAGCGTTCGTCATGTACCGCGATTTCGCCGTTGACGAGGAACTCGTATGCAACCGACAGCCCGTTCCCGCCACGATGCAGGCCTGCACCCCCCGAGTCCGGGATCGGCTCATAGCGGATGATGCGCAACGGAAAATAGGCCTCGATAAACTCGTTCGGAACATTGGTAAAGCCGGGCCATAGGGAATGTCCATCGGGGCCATCGCCCACCGGGCGGCCCGGAATACCGCCAAATCCGATCTGGAAGAGCTGAAACCATTCACCTTTCTTGTCGTAGCCGGAAAAGAAAAGGTGCGGGCTGTCGGAAAAGCCCGCCGCATTCATCGCATCGGGAGTACTCTGCCCCAATACGCCGCCCATGACATCGAAAATCCGTCCAAGCGCATGCGTCCGCCCGGACAACGCCGCGGGAAACTTCGGTTTGAGGAGGCTGCCTTCCGGTATTCGCACCTCGACGAGTTCATAGAATCCGTCATTGAAGAGTATATGTGGGTCGAAGAGATTGATTGTGAAAGACCCGAAAAACATCTTGAACATCTCTTCATTCATGTAGAAATTGATCGAGCTCTTGGCTTGCGGGTCTGTCCCCTCGAAATCGAAGATTGCCTTGTCGCCTTCACGCCAAAGCGTGCATGCTATTTTGTAGGGCCCCTTGCCGACACCGTCGTCACACAGAAAATCTTCGAAGTAGCGCTTCTCTTCGGGAACAATCATGCGAATGATCTGGCGCATCGCTTCCAGGTTACGATCCAACATGATCTGCATCGTTGTCTGAAACGTTTCGTCGCCAAAGCGCTCCGCAATTTCGACACAACGTCGCGCCGCTGTCCGGCACGCCGCAACCAGTGCATTCAGATCGAAACGGTTCCATTCCGTCGTGCGTACGTTGTGCAGAATCAATTCCAGCACATCCGATTGCAGCTCACCCTTCTTGTAGAGCTTCGTCGGCGGTATACGAATGCCCTCCTGGTAAATGGTCTCCGCCTTGATTGGAATCGAACCCGGCACCATTCCGCCGTTGTCCGACATGTGCCCAAACATGGCCGTCCACGCGATATGCCGGCCATCCTTGAATACAGGCACGAGAACGATCCAGTCCGGGAGATGCGACACCGCGGCGTTACACATGTACGGATCATTCGTCAGAATGATGTCTCCTTGCTCGATATCCCCTTCGTAAGCTTCGAGGAAGCCGTGAATGAAGGATCCAAACTGCCCGACGACCATCTTGCCGTCCTTGTTCGCAACCATGGGAAAACAGTCGCCCTGCTCCCGGATACCCGGGCTCATGGCAGTGCGAAAAAGCACGGCATCCATCTCGACGCGCACGTTCTTCAAGGCGTTTTCAATGATATCGACGGTAACGGCGTCTACCTCTACCGTTTCAAACGGTGTGGAGTTCGTTTCAACAATTCTTGCGGTCATTCTCGAATCCCTTAAGTCGGGTTAATCAACAGATTGCCGATCTTGTCGACGTCCGCCGCATACCCCGGCAATATGAGCGTTGTCGAATCCATTTCCTGGATAATCGCGGGGCCTGGAACTTTCGTACCGACGCCGAGCTTGCCGCGATCGTAAATGTTTGCTTCGTGCCATCGCCGCTCAAAATAAAAGCGTGTGTCATGAATTAACGCCGCCTTCAGCTCGCTTTTCTTGTCCGTCACCTCGCTTAGCTCGGCCTTCAGGCTACTGCGTGCCTTGACAATCGCGCGGATCATGACAATTTCGTGATCCTTGCCATGCGCGAACGTAAATAATTGTTCATGCTGACGGTCGAACTCGTCGGTCAGGACAGTAAGCCCCTGCTTCCTGAGCTCATCCATTGTCACGGGCAATGACAGTTGAAATGCCTGGCCCGCATAACGAATATCCGCCTGGTAAACCGCGTCCAGCTCATCCGCGGCAACGCCGTCGGCATCGAACGAGGCCGCTGCGCGGTCGCGCAATTTGTCGAGTTCGGCCGCAAGATCATCGGCGCTGATATTGTCGACGCGGGTCACGTAAGTCTGTGACGCTTCGTCACGTACTTGCGTGGTTGCATCTCCGTACGCACACAGCACGCCGGGACCTGGCGGTACGATAACCGGCCACGCACCCGACAGAATGCCCAAGGCATTTGCGTGTAACGGACCCGCACCGCCGAAACCGACCAGTGCGAAGTCGCGCGGGTCATACCCCTGCTCCACCGACACCAGCCTGAGCGCGCCAAGCATGGATTCGTTGACGATTTTGATAATACCCTCGGCCGCCGCCATCAGTTCGATGCCCATTGCGTCGGCGAGTGTCTGCACGGCTTTTTCGGCGGCCTCCCGATTGACTTGCATTGCACCACCGAGCTTCACATCAGACGGTAAATACCCGAGTACGACGTTGGCGTCACAGACGGTGGGCTGCTTCCCGCCTTTCATGTAGGCCGCCGGACCGGGATCCGCGCCGGCCGAGTCGGGGCCG
>DDIP01000291.1 GCA_002338605.1 Proteobacteria bacterium UBA1847
CCGGCGCGCCAGGCGTGGGCCGTAGACCAGCTATTGAAAGCTGCCAGGGCGTCAGAAAATCTCGGGCTTGCGAATCACGCAACCTTTTCAGGCGCGCTCGCCTGGCCCTATTTGTACCCATGGCCACAACGGCCGGCCGGGCTGGTCGAGACGGCGTTTGATGAGCTGGCGAAGCGCTGGCAGCCGATTCTCGATGCGTTCGACAGCGCGGGCGTCAATTGCTGCTACGAAATTCATCCGGGTGAGGACCTGCATGACGGCGTGACCTTCGAGATGTTTCTTGAGCGCGTGAACAACCATCCGCGCTGCCAGATGCTGTACGACCCAAGCCATTATGTACTTCAGGCGCTCGACTATCTCGATCACATCGATATCTATCACGAACGTATCAAGATGTTTCACGTGAAGGATGCCGAATTGAATCCGACCGGTCGGCAGGGAGTCTACAGTGGCTATCAGGGCTGGGTGGACAGGGCCGGGCGCTTCCGTTCACTCGGCGACGGGCAGGTTGATTTCGGCGGGATATTTTCCAGGTTCGCACAGTATGATTTTGCCGGCTGGGCGGTGCTCGAGTGGGAGTGCTGTCTTAAGCATCCTGAAGAGGGTGCCCGTGAAGGCGCGAAATTTATCAACGAGCACATTATCCGTGTCACCGATAAGGCGTTTGACGACTTCGCTGCTGGCGGTGTCGATGATGCCGCCAATCGGCGCGCGCTGGGGATAGAGTGAGGAACCGCGCATGAGCAAGCTCGGGGAAGCAAATTCCGGCCCGAATCGAGTTCGACTTGGAATGGTCGGCGGTGGTCAGGGGGCTTTCATCGGTGCGGTGCATCGAATCGCAGCTCGCATCGATGATGAGTACGACCTTTGCGCCGGCGTGTTGTCATCCAATCCACAACGCGCACTGGCGTCGGCGTGCGAAATCGGTTTACCCGAGGATCGATCTTATGAAAACGTCGCAGCGATGCTGGCGGCGGAAAGCGCCCGCGACGATGGCATCGAAGTGGTATCCGTTGTGACGCCGAATAATGCTCATTTTTCGATCGCCAAGGCATGTCTTGAAGCCGGCACGCACGTCATTTGCGACAAGCCCATCACGGTGACCTGCAAAGAAGCTGATGAGCTGATTGAGCTTGCGAAAGCGCAGAATCGGATTCTCGCCGTTACTTATAATTATTCCGGCTACCCGATGATTCGGCAGGCCAGGGAGATGATCAATGCGGGTGAACTCGGCGACATCCGTGTCGTGCAGGCCGAGTACGCGCAGGACTGGCTAACCGAGGCTATCGAACAATCCGGCAACAAGCAGGCCGCCTGGCGCACCGATCCCTCACAGTCCGGGGCTGGCGGTTGTATCGGCGATATCGGGACGCACGCCTACCATCTCGCCTGTTTCGTTACCGGGCTTGAGCTCGAGTCACTGTGTGCCGATCTCAGCACCTTCGTGAGCGGCCGCAAGCTCGACGATAATGTCAACGTCTTGATGCGATTCAAGGGCGGAGCCAAAGGGTCTCTATGGGCCAGCCAGGTCGCGCCCGGAAATGAGAACAACCTGACACTGCGCGTCTATGGAACCCGGGGCGGTCTGAGTTGGCGTCAGGAGTGTCCGAATGAACTCGAGTTCTCACCCTTTGGGGAGTCTACGCGTCGCATCACTCGGGGTAGCACGGGCGCGGGTAGCGCCGCTGCCGCGGCGACACGAATTCCTGCAGGACATCCGGAGGGTTACCTCGAGGGATTTGCGAATTTGTATACGGAGATCGCAGCAGCAATTCGTGCCGCGCGAAGCGGCACAACGACAGCCGGCATGTTTCCCCGGGGTGAAGATGGCCGCAAGGGTGTTGCGTTTGTTGAGGCTGCCGTGAAGTCGAGCAATGGAGGTGCCGCGTGGGTAAATCTGTGACACGACGGGTCAACAAGCCGGGTCGGCGCGAAGCGCGTCCGTTCGGAGTTTCGTGTACGATCGCGGGGAATTGCTTTTTCAATACAACAAGGCCCCGCGCGATTGTCTCGACATTGGCATCGCAATGTGGAGTCGCCTGATTCCTGCGGACTAAAATAAATGAATAAACTCGAACAATTGCGAAAAATGACCGATGTGGTCGCCGATACGGGCGACATTGAAGCCATCGCGAAATACAAACCGGTCGACGCGACGACGAATCCGTCTTTGTTGCTTAAAGCCGCGGCGTTGCCACAGTACTCTGATCTCATTGACGCTACTGTCGCGGCGGTCCGGGCCGAGAACATCGCCGATAAAGATCTGATCGATGAACTTGCCGATCGCTATGCTGTTGCAATTGGGGGCGAGATTCTGAAGATCGTGCCGGGCCGGATATCGACCGAAGTTGATGCGCGACTGTCTTTCGATCGCGAAGCGTCCGTCGTCCGTGCGCATAAACTTATCGATCTTTACGATTCGAAAGGCATCGGCCGCGACCGCGTGTTGATCAAGCTGGCATCGACCTGGGAGGGCATCGAAGCAGCGCGTCAACTCGAGAGCGAGGGGATCAACTGCAACCTGACGTTGTTGTTCTGTGACGTTCAGGCTGTCGCCGCCGCCAAAGCGGGCGCGTTTCTGATTTCGCCTTTCGTGGGCCGGATTCTTGATTGGTATAAAAAGGCAGAAGGTGTGGACAGTTACGCACCGGAAGAAGATCCGGGTGTCCTGTCTGTCCGCAATATCTACCAGCTCTTCAAGTCCCGTGGATTCAAAACGATTGTCATGGGCGCAAGCTTCAGGAACGTGGGAGAAATTGAGGCGTTGGCGGGTTGCGATCGACTGACGATTGGCCCGAATTTCCTGCAGGAACTTGCAGACGACGACGGTAAACTTCAGCGAGTACTCGAACCAAACCAGACACTGGACTTCGTCGACCACGATTTTGCGGACGAAGCGGATTTTCGACTGCAGCTGAATGCCAGTGCGACGGCCACCGAGAAGCTCGCCGAAGGAATCCGTGGATTCATCGCCGACCAGATAAAGCTGGAAGACCTGTTGCGGCAGCGAATAGTAATTGGGGGTAGGTAGTCCGATGCGCTTTCTTAAGATTCTTCTCCTGGCCGTGGTCGCACCATCGGTCGTGTCCGCGCAGACAACTCCAACCGAGATCGCCGCCGCTTCCGATGTCCTGACGCGAATCGAGGCGCTGCAGGCACGGATCAATCCCACGGGCCGAGCGGCACAGATCGTCGGCAGCAACGATCCTGAAAGGGAAGAAATCATGCGCTCTGTAGGCACATGGTGGGATGACGAGATGCAGGCGCTGTCGGATCACATCGGGAATAATCCGGAAGTGGGTTGGCAGGAGTTCGAATCGGTCGCTACGCTCGTGAAGGTTTTGCGCGCCAAGGGCTTCACCGTCGAGACGGGAGTCGCCAACCTCGAGACGGCCTTCGTTGCCCGTTGGGATTCTCCTGCCGGCACCGACGGCCCGACGCTGGGCCTGATTGGCGAGTATGACGCTCTCCGCGACGTCGAGGGTCCGTTCCACGGCGATCAACACAACGCTCAAACGCCGATAGCCATCGCGGCGGCGCTGGGACTCAAGACTTACATGACAAAAGCCGGTATCCAGGGCTCGGTCCGGCTCTATGGCACCCCGGCCGAGGAAGTCGGTCCCCCCGCTAAAACCATCATGTACGAGGCCGGCATCTTCGAGGGCGCGGATATCCTGGTGCGCAGTCACTCCTCAGACCAGACCGCACGTGGGCGTGCCGGCTTCGGCGTCTGCTGCCTGAACATCAATGAGGTGAAGTACACGTTCACGGGCCGGCCCGCGCACCAACTGAAGTCGTGGAATGCTCGGAATGCGCTGTCCGCCGCCGTCCGATTCTACACGTCGGTAGATGGACTCCGATCGACGTTCAGGCCGGAAGCGTCCATACAGGGCGTCATCCCCGAAGGCGGCGTTGCACCGAATGTCGTACCGGCGCATGCCGTGGTGGATTACTACATTCGCTACCCGGACGAGGTCTATCTCGAGCACATAACGAATATGATCGATGACGCGGCTCGAGGTGCAGCGATGGCTACGGGTACGGAGGTCACGATCGATCGGTATGGGGAATACCGGGACGGGATCACGCTCGGCACCCTGGACGAACTCTACTTCGAGTATGCCAAAGCCCTCGGAGCCACGAATCTGAACGAAGTCCCGCAACGCCCGGCGGGCTACGAAGAGACCGGCTGGGTCACTCGCGAGATTCCCGGCGTCGGGGTCAGCGTCTATAGCTCGCGCGAGACGTACCACACGAAGGGCATGGAGGCCGACGCTTTTAGCGAAGTTGGACATGCAGCCTTTCGCATGGACGCGCAAATCATGGCGGCAATCCTCTACGACTACCTGACAAACGAGGCACTTCGGAAGGTAATTGCCGAGGAGCACTCGGAGCTAAAGGGGCTGTTGAGCGAGTATCATCAGCGGCTGCGCGAGGTCTACGCACCCGAGATCGAGCGGTAAGCGAAGCGCTAAACGCGCACGCTGCTGGTCCAGGCTAATCGCCTGCAGGCTCCGAGGCGGGCGCATCTTTCATCTTGATAAAGAACACGAGAATCTTCGCCGGCTCGGTCTCACTGGCGTTACGCGACACCGAGTGGATATCGTTCGGTGTTTCGTAAAACGTCTCCCCAACGCTAAGTTTCTTCAGCTCACCACCTGCCACCTGCATTTCAACCGTTCCCTCGAGCACATAGACGAACGTATGGGCATTGTGACGGTGACTCGCCGATGCCACGCCGGGCGGATAGACGACTTCGAGGACAACCGCCTCGCGACCTTCGATATCGGACAGGTCAGTCCGGAAAAGGCTCTTTACATCGGATTGTTGTGCGATGCTGGCGGTCGATAGAATAATCAGCAGAACACTCGTCAATAGTTTTGATGCTTTCACGTTGGCTTCTCCATGGCTGACTAGCCCTGCATGTCCTCAAGTTCGACGCCACGGGTTTCGTGCACCATCGTCGCGACGAATACAATCGAGATCGCCGCACAAATCGTGTAGAAACCGTAAGCCCCCGCGAGCCCGATGGACGTCAGCATGATCGGGAACGTCAGAGTGATGCCGAAGTTTGCCGACCACTGCGCCAGCCCGCTCACTGCAAGACCGGTTCCCCGAATCTGGTTCGGGAACATTTCGCCAAGCATGACCCACATCACCGGCCCCCAGGATCCGTTGAAGAATACCACGTAGACATTTGCAGCAATCAGCGCAAGCGGTCCGTAAATGCCCTCTAGTGTCACGGAGCCGTCCGCTGCCGTCGTCGCATTCAGAAATGCGATGACGAGCGTTCCGAGTGCGGCGGCCATGCCGATGGAGCCAACAAGCAGCAGGGGTTTTCTGCCAATTCTGTCGACCAAAAGCAGCGCAACAATTACCGCGCCGATACTCAGGGCGCCACTCAGGACATTAATAAGCAACGCATCGCTTTCCGTGAAGCCAACGGATTGCCACAGCACCGCGCCGTAATAGAACACGACGTTGATGCCAACCAATTGCTGGAAGGTTGCCAGTCCGATACCCACCCAGGCGAGTTTGCGCAAGCGCCTGGTCTTCGGGTCGATCAGATCCTTGAGCTTTGGAACGTGGTGGTCTGACGCAAGAGACGCATCGATTTCGTCCACCTTGGTCCTGGCTGCCACGGCACCAAGCAGCTTGGTCAGCACCTGCTCTGCTTCGTCTTTCTTGCGCCGCAGCACGAGGTAGCGCGGGCTTTCCGGAATGAAAAACAATGCGACGAAGAAGGTGGATGCGGGCAGAATTTCAACCCAGTACATCCAGCGCCAGGCCTCGTAGCCCAGCCAGAACTCGGTCATCGACGAGCCGGCCGCATTCGCCAGAAGATAATTGCTGAAGAAGGCGATGAACAGGCCGGAGATGATTGCGATTTGTTGCACCGTCGCCAGCGCGCCGCGGTAGCGCGCGGGTGAAACCTCACTGATGTAAGCCGGCGCAAGAACACTGGCAGCACCCACCGCGAGCCCGCCGAGTACGCGATAGACAACAAACTCAAGCGAACCGGTGGCAATGCCCGATCCCCAGGCGCTGATCACGAACAACACTGCAGCGACCCGCATGATTGCACGGCGACCGAAGCGGTCAGCGAGGCGACCCGCAAAGTAAGCACCAACAGCGCAACCAAGAAGCATTGATGCAACATTGAAACCGGTGCCAACGCTGTCCGAATCAAACGCTGTTTGCAGCCCGTCAACCGTCCCGTTGATCACGCCACTGTCGAAGCCGAACAGAAAGCCTCCCAGTGTCGCTATACAGCTGATAAGAATGATGTAAAACGTGTGGCTGTTTTCCTGGTTCGAATGAGTCACAACGACTTCCTTCTGTTCTTATTATTGTGCTTGTGGTACTGCATCAAACTGTCATCTGATCAATGCGAAGTCCGGCATTACGAGGACCGATCGTTCGCTAGCTTATTGAAAACCGGAAGCGAGAAAACCTCTATAAACGCGTTATTCTCAGATTTCTAAAACGCACCATCTTGTTGTTGCCACCGTATTGAAGCGCAATGTAACCGCTGTCGTGAGTATTGTCGGCTATTTCGGCTGTTACAACATTATTGATGCTGACCGTAATATGCTCACCTTCGGCCCGCAGTGACATGCTATTCCATCGGTTGCCCGAATCAATATTCACTAAAGGCGCCGAAACCGAGACTATGGATCCGGTTCGATATTCCGGAACCTGGTGGTCATCCCAAATGTTCACCTCGTAACACGATTGCGGCGAAAAGGTGTCAGCGTTTTCGCAACGCACGAAAATACCGCTGTTAGTGGAAGGCTCAACCCAAAACTCAACACTTAGAAGAAAATCATCATAGGTCGACCTAGTGGCAATAAATTGCATCTGCTCACCGCGCACTGCCGCAAGTACCCCGTTCTCCAGGGTAAAAAACGCTGCTCCGGCAGGATTAAATGTCGCCACTATCGGTAGATCCAGAATATTCTCTGGCCCAGCGGTTACAGAAACTTCCCCGACGCTGCCGCAGGCTGAAATTGCCCAGCAAGAAGCTGTCAGGACAAGTAGGCCGATCAGACGATGGCGTAAGCGCATGGTCGTTCCCTCGTAGAGTTTTGTTGTTTTATAGCGTCCCAGTATAACTGCCAAGGCACCACTCTCTGCGCCGTTTTCGCCTGCAACTCAGGCGACTTTATTCTGCATCATTAGAGCCATTTTCCTATCACTGGTCGTAATGTGTTCCATGACCCATTGTTTCAGGCACTCATCGATGGGATTCCTTGACAAGATGTCTGCGCCATTGAGAAACTGCACCATGCATTCCGTGTAACTTTCGAGAAATTCCTCATGCTCGCGCTTATGCTCATCGAAGAATTCGTAGTCATTTTCTTTCATGACATGCTCCTCAAGTGCAAAGTGAGCTTGCATGCGCACATAGATCTCACCAAGACACTTCCTGAGCTCTGATTTATTCTCATTGCCGATGAGTTCTTCGTGGAGCTGGTTGATATTGTCAATCAGAACTTCGTGCTCGTGGTCCAGTTCTTCTATTCCAATCAGAAAGGAGTCGTTCCATTCAAAAAGTGAGGCGGTCATCGTCGATTCTCCCGTTAAGGGGTATATTGATGGAGCGGAGGAGGATCGAACTCTCAACCTTCGCGTTGCGAACGTGACACTTTCCCTAATGAGCTACGGCCCCAATCGGAACAAGTAGTCTACACCCGAGCGGCCATCCCGAGCCATGCGATTCACTGGTTTGGGGCCGGCACCGGTGCTTTCGAGAGCTGTTCAGCGCGAGATTCGTGAGCCATTCGCCAATCCTGCGTTGCAGAGCTGTTACGGCATCGGCTTGGTGGCCTTTAGACTGGTGGAGCCGAGGAGGATCGAACTCCCGACCTTCGCATTGCGAACGCGACGCTCTCCCATCTGAGCTACGGCCCCACGCAAACCGGATAACAGCGCAACATCAGCTCGCACCGTATAAGGGAAAGTGTGTATAGAACGAGCTTGTCCTTGTCTCCAAAATAGGCCCGCTGGTTTATCGGAGCAACACTGAACGACCATGGAACTCGTTTGCCCTGCTGGAAATCTCCCGTCACTGAAGGCTGCCGTCGACAACGGTGCCGATGCTGTCTACATCGGTTTTAGAAATGAGACCAATGCTCGTCACTTCGCCGGGCTGAATTTTTCTGACAGCCAGATAGAGCAGGGACTGGCGTATGCACGCCGCCATGGAACGCAAGTGTACGTCGCAATCAATACCTATCCGCAGGCCGATAATTTCGCAAAATGGCAAAGCGCAGTCGATCAGGCGGCGCACTATGCTGTCGATGCGCTGATTGTCGCCGATATCGGCGTGATGGATTATGCCGCCGGCAGATGGCCGGAACTTCGCCTGCACCTTTCGGTACAGGGTTCGGCGACCAGCCATGAAGCGGTGCGCTTCTATGCGGAGCAGTTCGGCGTTCAGCGCGCGGTAATTCCAAGGGTGCTGTCGGTTAAACAGGTAGCGGCTCTGGTCAACAACAGTCCCATCCCGATTGAGGTATTTGGTTTCGGTAGCCTTTGCGTCATGGTCGAGGGCCGATGTTCACTGTCGTCCTACGTAACCGGCCAGGGACCCAATACTTACGGTGCGTGTTCGCCGGCAGCCTTCGTGCGCTGGACCGAAACGGACGACGTTCTGGAAACCCGATTGAACGGCATGTTGATCGACCGCTTCGAAAAGAACGAGAACACGGGGTATCCAACAATCTGCAAAGGCCGCTACAAGGTCAACGATGAGACGGGCTATGCGATCGAAGCACCAACCAGCCTCAATGTCTTGCCAATCCTGCCCGAGTTATTGCGTATCGGTGTGGCGGCCATCAAGATCGAAGGGCGCCAGCGGAGCCCGGCGTATGTGGGCAAGGTGACGGCGATACTGCGTGCTGCAATTGATGCCTGCCGGGACGACCCGGATAGTTTTCAGCCAGACCCGGTCTGGCTATCGGAGCTGTCGGCCTTGTCAGAAGGAGCACAGACGACGTTGGGTGCCTACCAACGGGAGTGGCAATGACAACTGCTCGCCTCTCCCTGGGCCCGATCCAGGAGCACTGGGCCAAAGAGAAGATGCTCGATTTTTATCGCATCATCGAATCGTCGCCGGTGGATATCGTCTACCTGGGCGAGACGGTTTGTTCCAAGCGACGGTCATTTCGCCATAAGGACTGGATCGACGTCGCCGAACGATTGCAGGCGGCGGGCAAGGAGGTCGTTTTGTCGACGCTGGCGCTTCTTGAGGCAGACTCCGAACTCGGATACGTCAGGAAATTATGC
>DDIP01000359.1 GCA_002338605.1 Proteobacteria bacterium UBA1847
CCCATTTGTCGAGGCTGAACGGCGGATTGGCGACCACCACGTCGAAGTGCATCAGCGACTCGTCGTCGTTCAGTAGCTTGGGGTTACGCAGCGTGTCGCCCCACTCGATGCGGTGGTTGTCCTCGCCGTGCAGGAACATGTTCATCTTGGCCAGCGCCCAGGTGGAACCGATGGCCTCCTGGCCGAACAGCGCGTATTTGCGCGAGCCGTTGAAATGCTCCTGCACCTTGCGGCCAGCCTTCATTAATAGGGAACCGGAACCGCAGGCCGGGTCGCAGATTTGGTCGCCTTCCTGGGCATTCATCAACTCTGCAATCAAATCAGACACTTCAGGAGGTGTATAAAATTCGCCTGCGCTTTTCCCGGAGCTGGAGGCGAACTGCTTGATCAGGAACTCGTAAGCATTGCCGATTACGTCCAGCTTGCCGACTCGTGACGGGCGTAGGTTCAGCTCCGGCTTGTTAAAATCTTCCAGCAGGGATTTGAGGATGCTGTTCTTGGTTTTCTCGTCGCCCAACTTGCCGGCGTTGAAACTGATGTCCTGAAACACGTCCTTCAGCTTGCTGATGTTGGCCTCTTCGATGGCGTGCAGCGCCTTGTCGATGCGCTCGCCATTGGCCGGCTCGTTGCGGCGCTTGTACAGCTCGTAGAAGCTCGCCGAGGGCGGTAAGGTAAAACGCTCGTTCTTGAGCATCTCAGTGATCAGCTCAGGCTCATCACCGAACTCCTCCTGATACTTATCGTAGTGGTCCTGCCAGACATCGGAGATGTATTTTAGGAACAGCATCGTCAGGACGTAGTCCTTGTAGGTAGCTGCGTCCACCACACCGCGGAAACTATCGCAGGCGGACCAGACGGCGTTGTTAATTTGTGCTTGGTCGATCTGTGTTTCAGTAGTCATAGAGATCACTCAGTTGTAAGTTTGTTAGTTCGGTCGCTCGAGTTAGCAAGTCGCCATGTGACTTCGCTCACCAACTTGTCGGTCAAGTCGTCCATTTCCTTCTGCACTTGCCGATGACGCTCGCGGAGCTTGTGTAACTCAGAGATTCGACGCTGGTCTTCGAGGCTTGGAAGTGGCAAACGCATCATCGCTAACTCAGCCCTCGGAACAAACGGGATATGCGAGCCCTGGGCAACATTGCTCAGACTCCGTTGGAAGCGCTCCTGATTCAGGAACCAAGCAAGATACTCGCCGGAGACGTGATCGTGGTCTGGTCTAATACGGTACAAGCCAAGCGCGGCGACACCATGTAAAGGACCTCGAATTATCGCTGCGTGGTTTCGATTACCTCGCGACTGAAAAATTACATCGTCTTCCTCAAGCAGGTGCTTTTCGACGTGATCGATACTCGCTTGACTGATTCGCAATAGGCTTCTTGCGACAATAGGCTGTCCTGGAATTACGTCTCGCATCGAAACTACCGCCACATCGCCGTCCGGGTCGTTATCGACCCGCCCGCGAAACGGATAGCCACTTCGAATTTCAGCGATGTCACGGAGGCGAGTGTTCACTCGTCGCCTCCTTCTTTATCAGCGACCTTCAGCAACGGCTGCCCGCTGTGCTCTTCGAGTTGTGGCAGATCAAGCCCTTCAACCTCAGGGAGGTTGGCACCAATAATGCCTTGCAGATCGCCGTACATGCCGACCGTGCTGGTCAATAGACGCTCCAGCTGCTTTTCCCGCTTACTCCACTGGAGAGTAATCGCACGCTTCTCTTTATCGAGGTCTTGGCGCATGTGGATATAGGCTTCTGCGACACCACTTACGCGTTGACGAAACTCCTGACCCGTGAGGTAGTTGTATACAAGCTCTTTTTTGCTGTTGCCACCGGTCATTGCCTGGCGCGACATAGCCGTCTCGACCAGACCCTGGCGCAACGCAAGCGCCATCGGAACTGCGGCGGAACGAGTACTTATCCAAACACCGTCAAGACAATCGAAGTGATCTACACCTTCTGGCAGCACGGCCGACACTAGTGCCGCGATATCCGCCTTGGAACTGCGTTGATCTTCACGCAATTTTGGAAGCCAGCCTTTCTGCCAGGTACCGGTACGTTTTGACTCCCAGAGAATCGCCCCGCACTTGAGTCCACCCGGGCCGATAACGGACTGAATGACATCCGCGCCGCGCTGACCTTTACCAACACGCTCGAAATTGTCATCTGGGAAGGCCTGTTGTAATACCTGAGCAAGATCAACTTCCTGTACATCGCCCTGGAGCTGCTGAGAGCCGGACTCTCCTTTTCGCTTAAGCGCATCAATCTGCTTGCGCATGTCGTCGAGCTGCTTGTCCTTCTCAGCGACCTTCAGGCGATTGGCTTCATCTGCCTCTTTTAGCGTTTGTTCGCGAAGCTTGCCACGCTCCTCTTCAAACTTGCGTGCAACGATGATGTCGGCTTCAGCTTTGGCTTCCTCAGCTTCGCGTTTTGCCTTAATCGCATCCAGTTCCGCTTGCTGCGCGTGCTTGACTTTGGCCACCTGCCGTTGATTTTCTTCTTCCGCTGCTTTGAGCTTGGCGGCGCTCTCCTCCGTCGCCTTGGCCGCTGCTTCTTCGGCAATTTTCGACTTCTCAGCGGCAACTTGACGTTTAACGTCGAGTTCGACATTGCGCTTAGCTTCTTCTGCCTCTTCCTTCGCTTTTATCGCCGCTAGCTCTTTTTGCTCAGCCTCTTTTAGCTTCGCGTCTTTTTCGGCAATGGATTCCTGCGCTGCCTTGCGCTCCGCCTCGAATTGTCGATTGGCCTTGGCGGCCTCCGCCGCGGCAATTTTTTCACGCTCTGCGGCGACCAACGGCTTGGCCAACTGCTCTGCGATTTCGATTTCGGTCCCACACTCGGGACAAGTAACGTTTAGTTCAGACACTTGAATAACTCCTCTCAATGTCCAGAAACTGGCGTTGACCCGGGACTCGGTTTCGGTCAATCTGACCGTGTTGTTCGGACACGAGCTAGCCAGTTCGGGTTTGACACATGGCCCGGTGTTCGCGCACCGGGCCGTTTTTTTTGGTCACAGGAATTAGATTACTGTTACCAAACTGAAGGCAAGATTATGCCTAAGGCACGCTTCTGTCAATAACTTCCACAGTATTCTCTTGCCTGCAGAATAAACTTTGCGGGTAGTTTGATCTAACTCATTGTTTTGATTGGATTGTCCCCAACCGATTCGGCGATTTCCGCTTACATACGCGTGTGAATACGAGCGATAGCCCGGTATGGAATGTGATTATGTTAAACACTTTACTCAGCGGCAGTCTCTAGAAATCGGTCCTGTGCGAGAAAACTGCCACGATTAAGCGATTCGAGTTTCATTCGAACTGCTTGACAACAGTTATTGGTAAGCCCTTATTGAACTCCTTGTCATGTGACCCGCAACATGGAAAAGCCTAGGGTATTCAGTAAGCTTGGAACCATATACAGCACAGGAGAAAGTGTCTCGATCAACAACTGGTCGGCTCGAATACAATTTCGATGGATAGCGCAAAGAAAAATACGAATCGCGCACGCACGGACCCCACCCACTGTGACGACCATGAGTATCTTCCCAGCCGGATCACTGATTCCGATATAACCGATTTCGCCGCGGCGGTTTCTGTTTGCGAGTATTTTATCGCAGAACAAAAACCTGGAGATGGCCTTGCATTGCTTGTGGATTTCTTGCGCGCTGAGCCGCAATACGCGAAACGAATGCGTCAATTCGGTCAAGAGCGTTTAGCCGCTGGAGAACCGGAATTGGCCGCCCTTCTGTTTCGGGCAGTACTCCAACAAAAAAAGCCCCAAACGAGATCAAATCGTGACCGCCCCCCTTATGCCGATGACGAAATCCTTTCTGAGGTGGACTCGCCAAGTCACTCCAGCGAATTCGACTTCATTGATCAATACGGCAGCGAAAAGCGGCTGGCACGCAATTATGACGCTGGGCAGATACCCCAGCACGTCAAACCTAGAATACCTGCCATCCCAAAAATCCAGAACAGCCCAAAGCAGGATGAGATTGCACATCAACCAGTTCCTACCGATGCCGATGACAGAGTAGACACTCGCCCCACCCAAGCAGATTTTCTCGAGTCACTAGAGGACGTTGAGGTTGATGTTGAAGTCGGCTTGTTCGTCTATTCGCCACCAGAACAACTCGATCTATCTATATTTGATGAGGTACCGGACGACCCTGACGATTCAGACGAATTCGAGTGGCTTGATAGTGATGAGGCTGACCTTACCGATCACGAGGCTTCGCCTTCCGACGTTTTATCGGAGGATCAGGACTGGCAGCAATACCTCGAAGATGCGTTTGAGTTTGAAGAGGCGCCGACCCGTGACGACCTGGACGAAGTTGCAACAACAGCCCGCGTTACACGAGAGCATCGTTGCACCCAGCAAGCAATCGAGGTTGCTCAGCGCTTCGATTGGGACGACTCAGGCGTTCTACTCCTGAAAGAAATCTTCATGCAGTATTCGTGGAACGCCGCGAAAGCAGCGCTCATCCGGCAACTCGAAAGAGATGTTTCGCAATCTGAGTTACGACTCGCTCATCAGCTACGTATTCTCTGGTCGACCACCCCAGAGTTTTCTCTGAGCTTTGGAAAATACCCGCACTTCGTTCTCAGCTGGCCACTCGCTGTGGAAATCATACGATCATACCGCGGCGAGCCAGATCTCGCTGAAATCGAGCATTTTCTGTGGAACGCCCGCGACCAATGGTATTCGACAAATCATTTGCGGAATTCCTTTCCTGCGTTCCGTGATTTCGTCAAAGCTCGGATCAACGTTTTTGAGGCCGATAGAATTTGCAGCAATGCGATGGACTGGACCGATGGCATGCCGATAGATGCATTCGATCTAGACCCCGTGAGCGAAGATCTAAATAACACGCCGAAGATTAACGACCTACGAACCTACGATCTGTTGCCAACAAAATCCGATGACATCGCCGATAGAATCGGCATTACCGAATGGCATGAACAAGTTGAAGCGTGGGCAACTCCGCCAGAATATGAAATTCGCTTGAATTCTCGAGGACAAGATAAAAATGACTAAGGCTCAGAAAAATGGCACTGATGCCGAACATCGCAGACGTTTAATACCAATCGTCGGTTGCTGGGTGAAAGACGTCAGCAACGGCAATACAGGGACTGTCATTAAGGTGGACACAGCGAATGGCGCGCCATCTGTCAGGGTCAAGTGGCGTAATGATGGCTCGGACAGCTGGGCACCACCCAGTCGCCTCTGCTCGGCGTTCCAGATCGGCATGGAAGTCCAAGAGATTCCGTATGCGAGGACTCGAGCGACTCTCGGTGAGGGCCACGTTATTGAAAATCGACGGATTGGCGGTAGGGATCAGGTTCTGGTTGAGTACCCGAGTACAGGACAGAAGGTGTGGGTGCCCTATGAGAATCTACGAGCCATTCGTGGTGTCCGGATGCGGTTTGCAACTGGAAATTTCGAAGCACCTCCTGGAGCGGAGAAATTTAGATTGAAGAGCCTGGCGTATGCCTTGAACAGCTGGAATCAGAATACAGGATCGTTATCGCGACTAGACATCGACCCGCTTCCTCACCAAATCCACCTCGTGCATCATATACTCGCATCCGGCAACCTGAACTGGATGATCGCCGACGACGTCGGCCTCGGAAAAACGATCGAAGTTGGAATGCTACTAGCCGCTCTGCAGGCCCGTGGACAGTTTCGCCGCATCCTTCTCGTTACTCCTGCAGGGCTTGTCCGTCAGTGGCAAGAAGAACTCTTCCACAAATTTGGTATGCCCGACTTCCAAATCTATGGCTCCGACTTCAATGTGAACAAGCCACATCATTGGAAGTTGTATGACAAAGTGATTGCGTCCATAGATAAACTCAAATCTGAAGCGCACCTCGAAAAACTGATGATGGCCGAGCATTGGGACATGGTTGTATTCGATGAGGCCCATCGGTTGAGTCGTCGTCAATGGGGCAGCAAACTTGAGTCTACAGAACGATTCAGGTTGGCCGCAGAACTTCGAAAAAGAACCGATGCGATGCTCTTGCTAAGCGCAACACCACATCAAGGTATGCACGACAAGTTCCAGGCCCTGCTAGAGTTATTGCGACCAGAATTACAGGACGACATTCGAATGCTCGACATGCATCCGGAAATTCTGAGCGACATGGTTATCAGAAATCACAAAGCAGATGTGACTGACGCGGCCGGCGATTTCATTTTCAAACCCAAAGTTACCAGGGCGATCGAGGTGCCTGTCAGCGAAGAGGAAAAAGCGTTCGATCGGCAGTTACAGGCCTACCTTCGTAAAGGGTACGCCGCAAGTAAGCGAAAGGGGCGGAAGGGTATCCCAATCGGCTTCGTGATGACCGTTTACCGAAAGCTTGCCGCATCAAGTATTGCGGCAATTCACAGGGCGATACACAGGCGAACAGAACGTTTGGAAGGTGAGCGCGCTGCCATATCCATGGCAGAACTCGACGATGAGAGATTTGAAGGCGAGAACGAGGAGCTTGGTCTGGAAAAGTCTGATCGCGACGAGTTCTTCAAAGGCGAAATTTCCCTACTGCACGACTTGAAAGCTAAAGCGCAAGACGTAATGCGTAGCGATCGCAAGTGTGCCGCTTTTATTGACAACATTATTGCGCCAATCCTCGATAAATCATCCGATGAGAGAGTGTTGATATTTACAGAGTACCGCGCGACTCAAGACTTTCTCACACAAGTTCTGTGTGACCGCTATGAACCGGACGACGTCGCTCAAATCAACGGTAGCATGACGTTCGAAGAACGCGAGAATGCGATCAGGCAGTTCGAGGACAGCTCGCGATTCCTTATTTCGACCGAGGCAGGCGGCGAAGGTCTCAATTTGCATCGCCGCTGCCATATCATGGTCAACTACGATTTGCCCTGGAACCCAATGCGCCTGGTGCAGCGCATTGGCCGTATATACCGATACGGGCAGACAGAGAATGTCGTGATATTCAATCTCTATGCACCTCAGACCCTCGATGCCCATGTAATGAATCTTATGTATACGCGTATCGGCCAAGTCGTCCACGACATGGCCCCAGTAGGAGTGGAATTCCGGTCCGGATTGGAAGACGAAATACTCGGTGAAATTGCTGAGATGATCGACGTTAAAGACATCCTTGAAGAAGCGTCTAGCGCTGGCATAGACAGAACTCAGGAACGTATCGATGACGCGCTCAGGCGAGCGAGAGAAGCAGTGGAAAAGCAACGCGATCTATTCGAATTCGTTTCGAGCTTCAACCCGGAGGAAACCAAGACGCAGTTTGCCATTCAATCTGACCATGTTCGCGCGTTCGTCATGGGCATGTTCAGCCAGCTCGATATCGAAGTTCTGGAAACCCTGCATCGAGATCAAACGCTTGAGATTCGCTTGTCAGAAGCAGTTCAAGAGGAGCTCGGATTCTCACGTCGCCGACTCAAAGTTACATTCGACCGTCGACGCGCAGCCGCCCGATCAGAGCTCGAGATGATGGACTTCGAATCCCCTCTCTTTCTGCACTTGGTTAAGCAGGCGCAGTCATACTCTTTTGGCGGAAATTGTGCCGCAGTGTCTCAGTTGGCCGGCAGTGCTGTATTGACCGCAAAATTAAGATGGCAAAACGACCAAGGATTTCGGATGCGAGAGGAGTTCTCATCCTTAACCATCGATAGTGAAGGCAGCGTATCCCTAAACTCCAAAGAATTCTCAGACTGGCTTAGAAGCGGAACGGCCAAGGATGCGAAAACCACGGACACCGGCGACAGCAAGACAATCTTGGCATCAGTTGAACGAGCGATAGACTCTCGGCTTGCTACTAATAGCAACCGAAGCCTTCATCCTGAAAACCGCCAACTTCTTTCGGCCGCCTGGCTGGGGAAGTGATTGCACCACTATTAGAAAGGACTTGAAGATGGATATCGGCTTGCAGACCTCCACGTCAGGATCGATTAATATGCTGTGGCGCGCGCTCTTATCGAGCCCGAGTCAGCTAATACTTGCGCGCATATTGAAAGCCAACCTAGAGACTATCCTGGTTCATTTCGACAAAGCTGGACTGGTAGACCTTTCACAAGACGAAATTGTCGAGGTCACTCATGCTCCCGAAGATCTCAACAAAATATGCTACCTGATCTTCGCAAAGCACTATGGGTCGTCCACGTCTGGAGGCGGAGGTCCCATCAGGAAGATGTGTCAGAACATCCAGCGGCCAGAACATATGAGCAAATTGAACATGCCAGCCAGGCAAGTCTCCGCTCTGCGCAGAAGGGCTGAGGATCTAGTATGCGCTTGCAGCGCACTGGTCCACTGCAGGAATGTTAATGCACACGAGCATTATCCAATCGATGATCCCGGATTCGCATTGATGCTCGCTGGCGCAGTCACTCGAATTATTGAAGTCGCCGAAATATCCAAGGATCAAGAAAAGCCCACCGAGAGACTCAGACGGCAGTGTGATGAAATATTGCGGGCTTCTGTAAAGTTGTCGGCGGACGGAGACGAGCTAGAACAGCAAGTTGATTCAGTTCTTGACAGTGACCACGTCGACCAAATAGTTGCGTTGTTGACATCCATCTCTTCGCGAGTTGACCAAATAGACAGATCTCCATCTGGACCTCAACACGAATCGAAAGGCACTGCTTCAAGTCAAAACAAAGAAACCATTACCGCCAATGATCTTGGCGCGAAGTTCATTACGGGACAGATAAAGCGAGAAAATTCCGCTCTCGCCTCGAAAATTTCTGGAGAGTTACGAGAACTACCAACAATCGAAGAAATTGAAATGATCGTTCAAAGCGTTGTCCGAAAATCGCTTAAGTCAACGCGAAACGAGGCGCCCCTCGAAGATCAGCTGGGCCCATTGATGGAAAAACTCCAAGGCGGTATCGAAGAGATTCGGCGTTCAATTGCCGATTCCTCGTCTCGAACAGAAGAGGAAACTCGTGCTCATCAGGAACTCATCGATCGTAAGATGTCGGAATTGCAACATATCGTTTCGAATGATCAGCCAAACCGGAACGTCGTTGACGTTTCCGATGCTTACTTTCTTGAAGATGAGGCTCAATATGAAACAACATCGGCTCCCCCGGCCATTACACCTCAGCAAGCTAGAAACCAGCTATTCCAATTGCGAAATCAAATACGCGACGAACAAGAGTCGGCAGGAACTCCGATCGACAATTGGGAGAATATAATTCAGGGGCCAATTATTGAGCGAATGATCGGGGATCGAATCTCGACACTCGAGGACTGGAAGAATGAACCAACCATTGCGTACAAATATGAGCGTAACGAAGACGTGATGGACAGGCAGCTGGATCGCTACCAATCGATAATCTTTGAAATAATGAACCAGATCGAAACATAACAACAATGGCTGAGGTCCACTTTCGTGTGCTCAAAGACTGTTGATTTGCATCAGAATCTGGATCAGCGAGGATAACCAGGGCCGGCACTAAGCCCGCTATCGTCTGCTCAGCCACCTGGAATTTGAAACGGAGTTATTTTTTATCAAATCGGATGTTGTCCCACTCGCGCAGCTTCTCAGCCGTCTTCGAAGGCAACAGATCAAATACGAGATCTCGAGTCAAAACGTATCCCGCCTTATCGAGCAAGATGAATTTCGTCCGCGGGCTTGGGCTTCCTTTGCCAGACCGTACGAGAGATAGATTGCTGGTACTAATCCCAAACTTCCTAGCCAATTCCGCGTCGGACTTAGCACCAGTTCGTTCTCGAAGGGTTTGGATAACTTTTGCCCAAAACTCGGAACCTGCTCCCTGCTCACCCGCCGGTGGGAACTTTATCGTTTTCGCTTTGGCGGCGGCACCTCGATCTTTCGGGGGGAATAATGATACGTAGTCGTTCTTTCCGAGCGGGATTCGTAGCTCGGCCAGGATCCCAGCCTTAGCGTGACCCGGCAACTCTTGCCGACCTGTTCGGAAGTTGCCAATAACATGCGGATTGACTCCGATAGCGCGGGCGATTTCTTGATCGGTGCCAAGCCGATCCCTGAGGGTATTCAACCGCTCTAGCCAGATATCCGAATCACTATCGTTCACAAATATATTCCGTAGGGCTTGACAAATGGTATCCCGAGATTATTAA
>DDIP01000130.1:0-191 GCA_002338605.1 Proteobacteria bacterium UBA1847
CGAATCTGGTGACGTGCCGATAATTGGCGCGCCTGCCGCTTCGAGATCCCGGGCGAGTTTCAACGGTGTCTGACCACCATATTGAACGATGACGCCCTTCGGCTTTTCCTTTTCAATGATCTCCATGACATCTTCAAATGTCAGAGATTCGAAGTACAGTCGATCTGATGTGTCGTAGTCGGTCGAAACCG
>DDIP01000130.1:307-5985 GCA_002338605.1 Proteobacteria bacterium UBA1847
GGTTGCAATTGACCATGATGGTCTCATACCCGGATTCCTTGAGTGCAAGCGCGGCATGAACACAGCAATAATCGAATTCGATGCCCTGTCCGATTCGATTCGGGCCGCCGCCCAGGATCATGATCTTGGGTTTGTCGGTTGGCTCCGCTTCGCATTCGTCTTCGTAGGTCGAATAGAGATACGCTGTACTGGTTCTGAACTCTGCAGCGCAGGTATCAACACGCTTGTACACCGGGTGGATGCCCAGTTCCAATCGACGTTTTCGGACAGCCGCTTCTTTCACGCCGAGAATCGCCGCCATTCTGGCGTCTGAAAATCCCTTGCGCTTCATCGCTCGCATGAGCAACGCGTCCAACCCGGCAATACCTGCATCCTTAATTCGGCCTTCGGCATTCACTAGGTCGGCTATCTGCACCACAAACCACGAATCGATCCCGGTTAGCTTTGCGACATCTTCATAGGAATAGCCGTGGCGTAACGCATCGGCGACGTAGAGCAGGCGGTTGGGGCCGGGCATTCTCAATTCGTGGCGCAACCTGTCCCGATCCGCATCGGTTGCAATTGGCCCGCAAATCTCGTCCAGCCCGTTAACGCCGGTCTCCAGGCCGCGCAATGCCTTTTGCAGGGATTCCTGGAAAGTCCGACCCATCGCCATAACCTCGCCAACGGATTTCATCTGGGTCGTCAACCGGTCATTGGCTCCGGGAAACTTCTCGAAGGTAAAACGCGGAATCTTCGTGACGACGTAATCTATGGTTGGCTCGAATGATGCCGGCGTCGCCCCGCCCGTAATGTCGTTCTGCAGTTCGTCAAGCGTATAACCGACCGCCAGTTTTGCCGCGACTTTCGCGATCGGAAATCCGGTTGCCTTTGAAGCCAGGGCAGAGGAACGCGACACGCGCGGATTCATTTCGATGATCAGTACGCGGCCGGTCCTGGGGCAAATCGCAAACTGCACATTCGAGCCGCCCGTTTCAACGCCGATCTTTCGCAATACATCGATCGATGCGTTGCGCAAACGCTGGTATTCCTTGTCTGTGAGTGTTTGTGCCGGTGCAACGGTGATCGAATCCCCGGTATGCACGCCCATCGGATCGAAGTTCTCAATCGAACAGACGATGATGCAGTTGTCGTTCCGATCGCGCACGACCTCCATTTCAAATTCTTTCCACCCAATGACGGACTCTTCCAGCAATACCTCGGTCGTTGGCGACATCTCCAGGCCGTGAGTCACAATGAGCTCGAACTCCTCCCGGTTGTACGCAATGCCGCCACCTGTGCCGCCCAATGTAAAAGACGGACGAATAATGGTGGGGAAGCCGATGTTTGCCTGCTTTTCAAATGCCTCGTCAAGCGAGTGCGCGATTTCTGCGCGCGGGCTTTCGAGCCCAATCTCGGACATCGCGATACGAAACAGGTCGCGGTCCTCAGCCATGTCGATCGCTTCCCGAGAGGCAGCGATCAGTTCCACCTTGTATTTCTCGAGAACGCCTTCGCGAACGAGATCGAGCGCACAGTTCAATGCGGTTTGTCCGCCCATCGTCGGCAGCAACGCGTCCGGCCGTTCTTTCTCGATGATTCGCTCGACAGCTGTCCAGTGAACCGGCTCGATATAGGTCGCGTCGGCCATATCCGGGTCAGTCATGATGGTCGCCGGATTCGAGTTCACCAGAATGACCCGGAATCCCTCCTCGCGAAGCGCCTTGCAGGCCTGGGCACCCGAATAGTCAAACTCGCAGGCTTGGCCGATGACAATCGGTCCGGCGCCGATGATCAGGATGCTGTCAATATCTGTGCGTTTTGGCATTTACGCTGCGTCTACCGATTAGAAAATTGATTAATTTCTATTAATAAGTCTTTGTTTAATAATGCTTTTCTGATCACGAAGACAGCATGGCTTTGAATCCGCGTTTCTTCTGTTCGTCCATTAATTCGATAAACCGCTCAAACAGCGCCAGCAGGTCGTGGGGACCCGGGCTCGCTTCGGGATGACCCTGGAAGCTGAACGCCGGCTTGCCCTTGATTTCGATACCTTGCAAGGTGCCATCGAACAGCGAACGATGGGTTGCAATGACCTCGTCAGGCAGTGATGCCTCATCGACGGCGAACCCGTGGTTCTGGCTGGTTATTGCGACCCTTCCGGTTTCGATATCCTGAACCGGGTGGTTGGCACCGTGGTGCCCGAATTTCATTTTCTCGGTCTTCGCGCCGGCGGCCAGCGCCAGCAGTTGGTGACCGAGGCAGATCCCGAATACCGGGATTCCGATATCGAGGAAGGACTGGATAGCCTTGATCGCGTAATCACAGGGCTCCGGATCGCCCGGTCCGTTCGACAGAAATATGCCATCCGGCATCAGCGCCATTGCGTCGTCGGCGCTTGTCGTTGCCGGTACGACTGTCAGGCGGCAATCCAGGTCGGAGAGCAGGCGCAAAATGTTGCGCTTCACACCAAAATCGTATGCAACCACGTGATAGGGAGCGATACGCCGGCTCATGATCCGCGGCTTTCGCCCAAATGTTGTACCCAGGCACCATTGGTAACGCTCTTTGGTCGTCACGAACCTGGCAAGGTCCATACCCGCAATACCGGGAAACTTGCGGGCATGCTTAACGGCGGTCTCGGCCGTTTGCTTCCCGGTCATAATGCAACCGGACTGTGCGCCCTTCTCCCGAATAATGCGGGTCAGGCGCCGCGTGTCGATGTCTGCGATCGCAACTGTCCCCGCCTGGCGGAGAAATTCCGGGAACGTGCGCTCGGAACGCCAGCTGCTGGTCAGCATCGAGCTGTTTCTTACAATCAGCCCGGACGCGTGAACCCGTGAGGACTCCATGTCGTCGCTGTTCGTGCCGGTGTTGCCAATGTGTGGGTAAGTCAACGTGACGATCTGGCGACAATACGATGGATCGGTCAGGATCTCCTGGTATCCCGTCATCGCAGTATTGAACACCACCTCGCCGATGGTCTGGCCATCGGCACCAATCGACGTACCATGAAAAACGGTGCCGTCCTGGAGTGCGAGTATTGCGGGTGTGCTCAACGACTATCCTCAAATGATCTGGCGTAAAGACCACTCAAAGATCAGTTTGCCGCGCTATCTGCAGACTGCAGATGCACAAAAGCGGAAGGACTCTGCCTCCCGCTCGCGACTTCGCCGACCGCCCAGCGATCCGGCGTAGTTTACTGAAGGGTGGCAGGCTGCGCCAGACTCAATCGGGATTTTTTTCAGCCTTCCGGGTGGAATTTAAGGCCTGAACAGCACATCCTGCATCGCGTACAAACCCGGCGGCTGCCCGACCACCCATCGCGCAGCGCGCAGCGCGCCGTCGACGAATACCTGCCGGGTGGTCACGCTGTGGCTAAAAGCCAGGGTTTCGGTCGGCGTTCGCATCGTTACCTGGTGGTCGCCGGGCACCTCGCCGCGGCGTTCCGACTCAAATTTGATGCGGTCCGTACTGGCTTCGCCGCGCGCCTCGGCAACGGCTTCGCCAAGCTTCAGGGCGGTGCCTGAAGGTGCATCTTTCTTATGAACATGATGAACCTCTGCGATTACAACCTCGAACGCGGTCCCCAACGTTGTGGCCGCTTCCCTGACCGAGCGTTCCAGCACTGCAATTCCGAGGCTCATGTTGCGGTCGTAGACAAGTGGCAGGTGCAGCGCCGCCTCGTGAAGCCGACGAGTGAGCTTGTCATCCAGACCACTGACACCGCACACCAACGGCACCTGGTTCCCGATAGCAGCCGCCAGG
The DNA here is from genome assembly GCA_002338605.1 of Proteobacteria bacterium UBA1847. Lineage (GTDB taxonomy): Bacteria > Pseudomonadota > Gammaproteobacteria > Steroidobacterales > Woeseiaceae > UBA1847. The sequence goes on from DDIP01000130.1 coordinate 4,055, forward strand.
ACCGCCTCGGTGCCCTGCGGAAGGCTGAAATCGATAACGACATCGGCCTTCTTCAGCAGAGCGTCGAGATCTGCTCCCCGGTGCCATACGCCCGCAAGGACGAGATCCGGCAGGCCGTCGATCGACGCCGCCAGCGCCTGGCCCATCCGACCCGCACCTGCAATTGCAATTCGTATCGAATTCATGACGAGCCCCACCAGTGCCTGAGACGATAGTACTAGCTAATGCGGTCGAAAAATCGCTTGACCGTATCCAGCCAGCTATCCGCTCGAGGACTGTGCCTGTCGCCGCCAGACCGGAGTGATTTATCGAACTTTTCCAGTAACTCGCGTTGCTCGGCATTCAGGTTAACCGGGGTTTCGACCGAGACTTCAGCAAACAAGTCACCTTTGCGGGAGTCTCGTACGGTGATCACACCCTTGCCCCGCAACCGAAACGTTTTCCCGGACTGGGTGCCGGCAGGTATTTTCAACGATACATTGCCATCCAGCGTGGGTAATTCAACTTCACCGCCCAGTGTCGCAGTGGCGAAACTGACAGGCACCTCGCACGCCAGGTTGGCGCCATCTCGCTCGAATATCTTGTGCCTGCTGACACGAATTTCCACGTACAAGTCGCCCGGCGGACCACCGTTGCGACCTGCCTCGCCCTCACCGGACAAACGAATCCGGTCGCCGTCATCGACCCCGGCCGGCACCTTCACGGAAAGCGTGCGTGTCTTGCGAATCCGCCCTCGGCCATGGCAATCGCCGCAGGGATCCTTGATCGTCGTACCGACACCCTTGCAAGCGGGGCAAGTCTGCTGAACTGAGAAAAACCCTTGCTGCATACGGACCTGGCCGACGCCACCGCAAGTCGAGCAGGACTCCGGAGACGTTCCTTTCCGGGCACCGGAACCCTTGCAGGTTTCGCAGCTTACCTGGGTCGGTACGTCAATTTCGACCGTATCACCGGCGACAGCCCTTTCGAGCTCCAGTTTCAGTTCGTAGCCCAGATCAGCGCCTCGAAAAACCTGTGAGCCGCCTCCACGACGTCCGCCGCCGAAAATATCACCGAAAACATCGCCAAAGATGTCGCCAAAGCCCTCCGCACCAAAGCCGCCCTGCCCGCCGGTCCTGGCCCGTAATCCGTCATGGCCAAACTGGTCATAGGCCGCACGCTTGTCCGGGTCTTTCAGGACTTCGTAGGCTTCCTTTGCTTCCTTGAACTTCGTTTCGGACGCGTTGTCCCCATCCTTGTTACGGTCCGGATGGTGTTTCATCGCGAGCCGACGGTAGGACTTCTTGATCTCATCGGCGCTCGCCGATCTGGAGATCCCGAGAATTTCGTAGTAGTCACGCTTGGCCATAGATTTCTTTTTGTTTTCGGGCGCCGTTGCGGCGCCCGAACTTGAACCTACTCGTTAATCAGAAATTGCTAGGCCGATTTCGCATCGTCGTCTTTGTCGACTTCTTCGAACTCAGCGTCAACCACATCATCGCTGGAAGTCTCACTACCGGCATCGTCAGAATCCGCACTGGCCGACTTTTCTTCGTACAGCCTTTGTGCCAGTCCTGCCGAGGCCTCACCCAGCGCCGTTGTTTTGGCTTCGATTTTTTCCTTATCGTCACCGTCCAGCGCTTTCTTGAGATCCGAAACAGCATTTTCGACGGCCAGGCGCTCCTCGGCTGTCGCTTTCTCGCCCAGGTCCTTCAGCGTCTTTTCCGCCGCATGAATCAGCCCATCCGCCTGGTTACGAGTATCGACGAGTTCACGGAACTTGCGATCCTCCTCTGCATGGCTCTCGGCGTCAGCGACCATTTTTTCGATTTCGTCATCCGACAAGCCGCTGGACGCCTTGATTACAATGTTCTGGCTCTTGCCGGTCGCCTTGTCCTTGGCGGATACATTGAGAATGCCGTTGGCATCGATATCGAAGGTCACTTCGATCT
>DDIP01000411.1 GCA_002338605.1 Proteobacteria bacterium UBA1847
CCCGCCATCATGACCCGGCTTTCACCGACAATTTCGCCGGCTTCACCGGGCGGCAGCATCCGGTCGTCGTTGTCAACGATGGCCAGTCGCTGGCCCGGGCAAGGACGCCCGACCGTATCGACCTTGTCGAGCATATCTTCGGGGCCGAGGATGGTCACGAGGCCCTCGGTCAAACCGTACAGCTCGATAAACGAACCTGGCATGTCGGTTGTAAGTCTGCGCTTTAGTTGTGCTCCCAGCGGCGATCCGCAGCACATGTAGGCGTCAAGACTCGACAGGTCATAGTCCGGGTAATGTTCATGTTCGAGCAATTTCTGATACTGCAGTGGCACCATAACAGTATGCGTAATTCGAGCATCCTGGATGGTCTGCAAGGTATCCTGCACATCGAAAAGCCGGCGGATGACAATCGTGCCACCGGCAAAAAAACACGACAGGATGGCGACCCAACTGATGTTCGAAAACAGTCCGAGATTGATCAACGTGCGCGCACCGGCGTGGTAGCGCAACGCGACCGCCATGTCGGAACCCCATGCCGCACGGCAGGAATGATCGTGCACGATTCCTTTGGGCAGCCCGGTCGTTCCGGAACTGTAGATGATGTTGCACTCGTCCGTTGGCTCGATGCGCGTTGCAGGGAGCGTGTCCTTCGCGGCATCCCGAATCTCGTGGTAGTCAAGCCATCCCTCACCGGATGGCCGAACACCGACAAGACGGGTGCGGAGGTCGTCGCCGAACGCATGGCGCAATCCGTCGATGCGTTCGATGTGCTCGCCGCACGCAATGACCGCACGTGCATCAGAGTTCTCAATCATGCCGGCGACGGCCTGATCCGTGATCGAACAGTTGAGCGGCACGGCACAAAGGCCGGCGCGAATGATGCCGAACATTGCTTCTGCTGTTTCGTAGGCATTCGTCATCAGGATAACGACACGATCGCCTTTAACGAGACCGGTATCGAGAAGCGCGTTCCCGATTCTTGCCGTTCCGATGCCGAAATCGGTCCAGCTGATGATGCTTCCTTCGAACTCGAACGCAGGTTTCGAACCGAGAAACTCGGCATTCAATGCGATAATGTCCGGTATCAGAAGCGGCCGCGGCGAAAACCACGCCATTTGATGTCCCCCATTCACGTGACCGACCGGTGGGCCGATACACTAATTTCAACGATCGTTGAATACTAGTTGAACGACTGTTGAATTTCAAATAGGGTAGCTCGCAATGGCCGATGACAACCATTCCACTCGCGACCGCATCCTCGATGCGGCCGAAGAACTCTTCGCGCACCGCGGATTCGACGGTGTTTCGGTGCGCCAGATCATGTCCAAGGCCGAAGCCGACGTATCGCTGGCGTACTATCACTTCAAATCGAAGCGCGACCTGTTCGAACAAGTCATGTTGCGTCGTGCCGAGATACTTAACGACATTCGCCTCAAGGCGCTCGACGTTGTTGAGCAACATCATCCGGACGATGCGCCGTCTGTGGAAGAAATCATCGGCGCTTTTGTCAATCCGCTGGTGGACCTGCTTGCCCGCGAGCACGATGAGTGGTCGCATTATTTCCAGCTGATCGCTCAAATCAACAACTCGGCGGACTGGGGCGGCGAGCTCATGACGCGTTATTTCGATCCGTTGGTAAAGCGATTCCTGGAAGCTCTGCGCAAGGCCTTGCCGGATTGCGATGAAGTGGACCTGTTCTGGAGCTATCACTTCCTGTCCGGTGCACTCACCTTGACTTTTGCCGAGACCGGGCGCATCGACAACCTCTCCGACGGCGTTGTGAAGTCGTCGAACATGGCACAAATCCACGAGCGGATGGCGCCGTTTCTGGCGGCCGGGTTCGAGCATCTCTGCCGGAAGTAGGGCGCTTGCACGCCTGGCTGCATCGGGATTTGCATTTCAACGAACGTTGAACTAATCTCCGTTCAACGTTCGTTGAAGATCGGGCCGTGTGGCCCTGCATCCCGGGGGGAACTAATGAATAAGATTTCGACAGTAATAGGGCGCGCCTGCGCAGTCTCGGCCTTTGCGGCCGCGTGTGGACTTTTGGCTGCACCGGCCGAAGTACAGGCACAAAGCAGTGGTGCCGACAGACAACTCGAGGAAGTGGTGGTCACGGCACGGCGGCGTGAGGAATCGCTGCGTGATGTGCCCATCGCCGTGTCGGCATTCAGCGGTGCGGCGCTTGAAGAGGCGGGCATTGTTGACATTACTGCCCTGACCAACATGACACCCAATGTCCACCTTGAGGTTTCCCGGGCGACCAACACAACGCTGACGGCGTATATCCGCGGCATCGGTCAACAGGACCCGGTATCGGGATGGGAAGGTGGCGTCGGTCTTTATCTCGATGATGTTTATCTCGCGAGACCGCAAGGTACCGTGTTCGATGTTTACGACGTCGAGCGCATCGAAGTTCTGCGCGGACCGCAGGGAACGCTTTACGGTCGCAACACGATCGGTGGCGCTATTCGCTATGTGACCCGTCGCTTGTCAACCGACACGGAACTGAGTGGCAAGCTCAATTTCGGCAGCTATGGCCAGACCGATCTCATCGTCAAAGGCAGTGTTCCTGTCACCGACAGCTTCAGGATCGGTGGCACGGTCGCGAGCTTCCACCATGAAGGCTGGGGAAAAAACCTTACGACCGGTGAGGACAATGCGGACAAGGATGTCATGGCCTACCGATTGAGCATGGAGTTTGAGCCCAGCGATGCGCTATTCATTCGACTCCATGGCGATTACAGTGATGACCAATCGACGCCGCGCCAGGGACACCGCTTGTTGCCGAGCTTGTCCGGCGATCCGGTACTCGACAATGTCTGGGATACGCGCGCCGGAATTTCGACCTATCCATCGTCGGTGGGTGGTCTGGATCCTGCAGTGACCCAGGGCGGGGCCGGCCTGACGGTTGAGTGGAATTTCAGTGATCAACTGCAGTTCAAGTCGATCACCTCTCAGCGCGCCGACCGGTCCGAGACCCTGATCGATTTCGATAATCTGCCGATCAACGAGTTTGACGCGCCGGTCATATACGACAACGAACAGTTCAGCCAGGAACTGCAGGTCACTCTGTCCGGCGAACGCTGGAACGGTGTGTTCGGTGCTTACTACCTGGATGCCAATTCGTTCACCGCTTTCGACGTGATCTTCGGTCTCAGTGGCGCAACCTCATTTACACTGGGTGACTACGATACGAATGCCTGGGCCGGCTTTTTCGATGTGACCTACGACATCAACGACCAGTGGTCACTATCGTTCGGCGGTCGCTACACCGAGGACGAGCGTACGGCACGGGTTGTGCGTGAAACCTTCCTTGGTCTCGGTTCACCATACTTCGGCAATACCGGCGCAATTTCGTTGACGCCGCCGTCGACCGGCGTTCCGGAATTCAATGGCACTCGCACCGACAATCAGTTTACGCCGCGCGTGAGCGTAAGCTACAAACCAGGTGACGCGCACAACCTGTATCTTTCCTACAGCGAGGGCTTCAAGGGCGGCGGATTCGATCCACGCGGCGCCTATA
>DDIP01000425.1:0-1191 GCA_002338605.1 Proteobacteria bacterium UBA1847
CGTGGCGGCACATCCGAGGTCGCCGTTATCTCCTTGAACGGCATTGTTTATGCCGCATCGGTGCGCATCGGCGGTGATCGCTTCGATGAGGTCATTACGAATTACGTGCGTCGCAACTACGGAATCTTGATCGGTGAGGCCACTGCCGAACGCATCAAGCATGAAATTGGCTCCGCGTTTCCGGGGCAGGAAGTTCTCGAGATTTCAGTCAAGGGCCGCAACCTGTCCGAAGGTGTGCCGCGCAGCTTCACGCTGAACAGCAACGAGATTCTCGAAGCACTGCAGGAACCGCTGCAGGGCATCGTCGGCGCGGTCAAGGAAGCCCTCGAGCAAACACCGCCGGAACTCGGTGCCGATGTCGCCGAGCGCGGCATCGTACTGACAGGTGGTGGCGCGATGCTGCGTGACCTCGACAAACTATTAATGGAGGAAACCGGCCTGCCGGTTGTCATTGCCGACGATCCGCTCACCTGTGTTGCGCGCGGCGGGGGTCGCGTTATCGAGTTAATCGACGAACACGGTCCCGCGGTATTTGGCCTGGAGTGATTCAGGTCCCGGTAGCCTGACGGCAGGCAACAGATCTCGATGGTCGCTTCCCGGGAAAACCGCAATAATCCAGGCCGCATTCCCGCACTGGGTCTCCGGGTCCTTGGACTGATTTTCATCAGCATCCTGCTGATGTATTTCGATAACCGCGACAACCACCTCGACGCCGTTCGCAAGAGCATCAATGCGGCGATGTATCCACTTCGCGTCATCGTCGACGCGCCAGTACAACTGTGGAACTGGGTTGGCGACTCGGCGACATCACGCAGCGATCTCGAACTCGAGCTCAGCCGACTGAAATCCGAGCGCCTGCTAACCAATGCGCGCTTGCAAAAGCTCAACGCGCTGGAAGCCGAAAATGCCCGATTGCGTGCACTGCTCGAAGCCCGCAGCAAGGTTCGCGATCAGGTTCGCGTCGCAGAAATCATGTCAGTCGATGCCAATCCGTTCGACCACAGCCTGGTGATCGATGTCGGGACCCAGGACGGTGTCTTCGACGGGCAGGCACTGGTTGACGCGGATGGCGTCGTTGGTCAGGTCATCAAGGCGGGGCTGATGACATCTCGGGCCATGCTGATCAGTGATACGGACCACGCTTTACCCGTTGAAGTGAATCGCAACGGCTTGCGAACCATTGTCGTCGGC
>DDIP01000425.1:1291-1919 GCA_002338605.1 Proteobacteria bacterium UBA1847
GAACCATTGTCGTCGGCACCGGTACGATTGACAGTCTGAGCCTGCCGTTTATCGTCAACAACGCCGACATACGGGTCGGCGATTTGCTCGTGACCTCCGGTCTGGGCGGCGCATTTCCATCCGGCTATCCAGTGGCTGTCGTTGATTCGGTCACCCGGATTCCACAGGAGCCCTACGCGGACGTAACCGCCAGGCCTTCCGCGTCGCTGGGCGAGGTTCGTGAAGTCATGTTGATTTTCTCGGGCGACACCCTGCCCGTGGAGAAAGTCAGTGATGAATAGAGACCGCGCATCCCGTCGCCTGCCCATCATCATGTCCTTGCTGGTCGGCCTGATGCTGACGATGATGCCGTTACCAAATGTGATCTCCGCGTTTCGCCCCGACTGGTTGGCGCTGCTCATCATTTTCTGGGCCATGCAATTGCCGCGCACATGGAGCGTCGGCAGCGCGTGGATTATCGGAATTATTCTGGATGTTTCCCAGGGGACCTTGCTCGGCCAGCACGCACTTGCGCTCTGCGTCGTCGCCTACGTCACCGTGCGTTTTCACCTGCTGATGCGCGTTTTCCCGTTGCCGCAGCTGACCGCCACGGTCTTATCGATCCTGGCGCTCTACCAGTTCCTGCTGT
>DDIP01000425.1:2010-4729 GCA_002338605.1 Proteobacteria bacterium UBA1847
GCGCTCTACCAGTTCCTGCTGTTCTGGATTAACGGCGTCGCCGACGTCGATGCGCCGGCGGTAGTGTATTGGGGGCCGATCCTGTCCGGGACGTTGCTGTGGCCGGTTGTCATGATGTTCCTTTCCGGCATGCGCTACCGGACACGATCCGGGCACTAAGGTGAGCCTATTCTCACCCATCAAAGACCACCATTCGGAGCGGCGCCTGTTCATTGGCCGCGTCATTCTCGCATCGGTTGTATCGACGATCCTGCTGGGCCTGGTCATTGCGCGCCTCGTACAGCTGCAGGTTTTCGATCACGAGTTGTTCGCCGAGAAATCGCAGGGCAACCGCGTTCGTATCGAGGCTGTGCCACCGATTCGAGGCCTGATATTCGATCGCAAGGGCCGTGTACTTGCGGAAAACGTACCGGCCTATCAACTGGAGTTGATTCCCGAACAGGTTGCGGACATCGAGGACACATTGCAGCGTCTGGTGGCAATCAATCTCATCGAAGCCGACGCCATTCCACGCTTCATGGAACTGAGCCGTAGCGGCCAGCAGTTCAAGCCGGTCACGCTGAAGTTCCGCATGTCCGATGAAGAAATCGCCAATTTCGCGATACAGCGTCCTCGATTTCCCGGTGTCGATTTCCAACCGAGACTCGTCCGGCATTACCCCTACGGTGAGTTGTTTGCGCATGCCGTGGGTTACGTGGGCGCCCTCAACACCAATGACATGCAACGCCTCGATTCGGCGCGCTACGCCGGCTCATCGCACACCGGAAAGACCGGCGTCGAAAGCAGTTTTGAGGATGACCTGCACGGCTATGCCGGTTATCGCCATCTGATCACCAACGCGCGCGGGCGGCAGGTACCAGCTGACTCAAGTGAGCTTCTGGATTCATTGCCCATCGATGCGACGCCGGAACCGGGTAACAATATTTATCTGAGCATCGACCTCGATCTGCAACGCGTCGCCTTCGAAGCACTCGGTGAGCGACGTGGCGCTGTTGTTGCGATCGATCCGACGACCGGCGAAGTCCTCGCGCTCGTCAGCCGACCGTCCTTCGATCCCAACCTGTTTGCCGTCGGCATGAGTGCAATACAGTTCGGCGAACTGCAGAACAATCTCGACCGACCCTTATTCAATCGCGCGGTTCGGGGATCCTACCCGCCTGGCTCGACTATCAAACCACCGCTTGCGCTGGCTGCGCTCGAAACCGGTGCGACTAACCTGACGCGCAAGAGCGTCTGCATCGGTTACTTTCAGTTGCAAGGCGATGAACATCGCTACCGCGACTGGAAACCGCAAGGACACGGGCCGGTCGACTTGCATGATGCGATTGCGCAGTCCTGTGACGTCTATTTTTATGAACTCAGCGGCGACCTCGGCATCGATAACATGCATGAGTACCTCACACGATTCGGCCTCGGCAATGCAACCGGTATCGACCTTATCGGTGAGCGGCCGGGGCTGGTTCCTTCCCGCGAATGGAAACGAAACAATTTCCGCGACCGCGATAACCAGCGCTGGTATCACGGCGAAACCGTGATCGCGTCAATCGGCCAGGGGTTTATGCTGGCCACGCCGCTGCAGCTCGCGTCGATGACCGGAACGCTGGCAACCCGCGGATCGCGCATGCAACCGCATCTCGTCGCCGCCGTCGAAGACCCATTGAGCGGTGAGCGTCGCATGATATCCCCGAAGTCGCTGGGCAATGTGGGCATTGGCAACGAGTTCTATTGGGACAATGTGCTCGAGGCGATGCACGATGTGCTGCAGGGACCGCGCGGCACCGCCCGGGCGGTTGGCATCGGCGCTCCGTATACGATGGCTGGCAAGAGCGGCACGGCGCAGGTCGTCTCGATCGCGCAAGACGAGGAATACGATGAGGAAGAAATGGAAGAACGACTACGTGATCACGCCCTGTTCATTTCTTTCGCACCGTTTGACGACCCACGCATTGCCGTCGCGGTTGTCGTCGAGAATGGCAGCAGTGGCAGCGGTGTGGCGGCTCCGATCGCAAAAGCGGTGATGGATCAATACCTGGGGTACGGCAATGATTCGACTGAGTGAAACGCACCGCATGCTGTCGCCACGAATGGCGCCGGGGTCGAATTTTTCCAGTCTTGTACGAGGCCTGAGTATCGATGGTCCTTTGCTTGGCGGCGTACTGCTGATCAGTGCGTTCGGCCTGTTCGTCCTGTACAGCGCATCCGGTGAGAACTCGCGCCTGCTGGTAAACCAGTCGATCCGCCTTGGCGTTGCGCTGATTGCCATGCTGATTGTGGCTCAGCTGCCGCCGGATTTCCTGCGCCGCTGGACGCCCTGGGCCTACCTGATCGGCCTGCTGCTGTTGATCCTCGTACTGACCAAGGGGGCGGTCGGCCAGGGCGCGCGACGCTGGCTTGATCTTGGCATTCGATTCCAGCCATCGGAGGCGATGAAACTCGCCGTGCCGATGATGACAGCCTGGTTTTTGCATGACCGTCAGATACCACCGAAGCTCGGACACCTAGGCATTATCGCGGTTCTCATCGCGGTCCCGACTTTCCTGATTGCGTCACAACCCGACCTGGGTACGGCGATACTTATCGCGGCGTCCGGCATCATCGTCATTGTCCTCGCCGGCATGTCGTTCCGACTGATGCTCGCGCTCGGCGTCCTGACTGTACCGGGCGCATTCGGCCTGTGGCATTTCATGCAGGACTATCAGAGGCAACGCGTCCTGACATT
>DDIP01000105.1 GCA_002338605.1 Proteobacteria bacterium UBA1847
GCGGCAATACTGGTTGCCATCATGACGACCCGTCGCGAGCGGCTGCTTGCCATTACGCTTGTATTTCTGCCATCGATTGTCGGCGGCATCCTCAGCACCGTGGACTGGACCGAGAACTATGGCGATCCGGTGCGCACGACAATTATTCAGGGCGGTGTACCTCAGGACCAGAAATGGCTGCCGGCACAGCGCGGTGCGATCATGGATTTCTACCAGAGTGCCACGGCGAGTGTTCCCGACAGTGACCTGGTGGTGTGGCCAGAGGTCGCAATTCCGGCCCGGCATGACCTGGTTGAGAATTACCTTGCGACCATCGATCGCGATGCAAAAGGCCGTGGGCAGACTGTGATGCTGGGTATCCTGGAATACAGCACCGATCGCAGTGTCGAGCCCCAGGTTTTCAACAGCGTGTTGATGCTCGGCACTGGCGAGCGGCAGATCTACAGGAAACGCCACCTGGTGCCATTCGGAGAGTATTTTCCGGTTCCCGAAGGCGTCCGTGAATGGATGCGGATGCAAAACCTTCCCTACTCGGACCTGTCGGCTGGCGATGACGTTCAGCCGCTGCTGGCCACGGCCAACGGTGCAAAAATCGCGGTCGCCATTTGCTACGAAGACGCCTACGGTGCTGAGCAATTGTACGCGTTCCCCGGTGCCGACCTGCTCGTCAACGTCAGCAATGACGCGTGGTTCGGTGATTCGATCGCACCACACCAACACCTGCAAATCGCACAAATGCGAGCATTGGAAGTCGGGCGTTATGCCGTGCGTGCGACCAATACAGGTGTCAGTGCCTTTATCGGGCCGGCCGGCGAATTGCTGCAGGTGGGCAGGCAATTTGAATCGGAAGTCATGACGGCCGACGTGCGCCTCAGGCGCGGCACGACGGCGTATGCCGATTTTGGCAACCGGCCCATCATTGGCTTGTGCCTGCTGATCGCTGGATTCTTCTGGTTCCGAACGCGCACCGGCCTGTAGCGGACCGCGCGCCACTGCTGCGAATCGCAGCACGTTCATGTAGGCTTGCGAGTTTTCCGGACGCCGAAGACGCACCCGACCGATGAGTACCCCCTACGATCCCGAGACGATTGAACTGTCGGCCCAGAAATTCTGGGACGAGGCCAGGAGTTTCGAAGTTGGCGAAGATGCCGACAAGGAAAAATATTATTGCCTGACGATGTTTCCGTATCCCAGCGGCAAGCTGCATATGGGCCATGTGCGCGTCTTCACGATCAATGATGTCATCGCGAGATACCACCGTTTGCAAGGGAAACATGTCCTGCAACCCATGGGATGGGATGCTTTTGGCATGCCGGCCGAGAACGCAGCAATCCAGCGCGGCATACCGCCGGCAAAATGGACCTACAGCAACATCGAAGAGATGCGCCGCCAGTTCAGGCGCCTGGGATACGGTTATGACTGGACACGCGAGCTGACGACCTGCAAGCCGGAGTATTACCGCTGGGAACAGTGGTTGTTTACGCGGATGTTCAAGAAGGGCCTCGTCTATCGAAAGAACTCCATCGTCAACTGGGACCCGGTTGACCAGACGGTGCTTGCCAACGAGCAGGTGATCGACGGCCGTGGCTGGCGATCGGATGCGCTGGTCGAGCGCCGCGAGATTCCGCAGTGGTTCATGAAGATCACGGACTACGCGGACGAACTGCTCGACGAGCTGGATAAGCTGCCGGGCTGGCCCGAGCCTGTAAAGATCATGCAGCGCAACTGGATAGGACGATCCGAAGGCGTCGAGCTGTCATTCGACGTCGCAGGCGAGGATGAACCCCTGACCGTTTACACCACGCGGCCCGATACCCTGATGGGTGTCACCTACATGGCGGTCGCCGCGGAGCATCCGCTGGCAAGCAAGGTTGCCGCATCGAACCCTGAGGTTGCCGCCTTCGTTGAAGCCTGCAAGAAAACGGACGCCCAGGAAGCCACGCTCGAAACGATGGAAAAGAAGGGCATGCCGCTCGGTATTTCCGCGATCCATCCGTTGAGTGGCGAAGAAGTGCCGTTGTGGGTCGCCAATTTCGTCCTGATGAGCTATGGCACGGGTGCCATCATGGCGGTGCCGGGCCACGATGAACGCGACTGGGAGTTTGCAAAAAAACACGGCTTGCCGATCAGGCAGGTCATTGCGCCAACAGACGGCAGCAAGATCGACATTGACGAGCAGGTCTTTTTGGAGCACGGCGTGCTGGTCAATTCCGGGCAATACGATGGTCTTGATTTCGACAGCGCGTTCAATGCGATTGCCGACCACTTTGAAGCGACCGGGCGCGGGCGTCGCAAGGTGAACTTCCGCCTGCGTGACTGGGGCGTATCCCGGCAGCGTTATTGGGGTGCGCCCATCCCGATCATCTATTGTGACGATTGCGATGCGGTTGCCGTGCCCGAGGACCAGCTGCCGGTCGTGCTGCCCGAGGACGTCGAAGTCAAGGGTACCGGCTCACCGCTGAAGGATATGCCGGAGTTCGTCAATGTGCCTTGTCCGAAATGCGGTAAGGACGCGCGACGCGAAACGGATACTTTCGACACCTTCGTTGAGTCGTCGTGGTATTTCGCGCGCTATGCCTGTCCGGACAGTCACGACGCAATGCTCGATGAGCGCGCCGAATATTGGGCGCCGGTTGATCAGTATACAGGCGGTATTGAGCACGCCATCCTCCACCTCCTGTATTCACGATTCTTCCAGCGGGTCATGCGAGACGAGGGATTAACCGATGTCTCCGAGCCGTTCACGAACCTTTTGACACAGGGCATGGTTCTGAAGGATGGCGCCAAGATGTCGAAGGCGAAAGGCAATGTCGTTGATCCACAGGCACTGATTGAAGCTTACGGTGCGGACACCGTGCGCCTGTTCATGATGTTTGCGTCACCGCCGGAGCAGTCACTGGAGTGGTCGGATGAGGGTGTACAGGGCAGTTACCGTTTTCTGAAGCGCTTCTGGACCGCCGTGCAGGATCATGCTGCCGGCGGACCGGTCGGAATGATCGATTCGGGCGCGTTAACTGACGGGCAAAAAGAACTGCGACGCAAGACGCATCAGACGATTGCGAAGATCGGCGACGATATCGGTCGCCGACACAGTTTCAATACTGCAGTCGCTGCGGCGATGGAACTGCTGAACGCAATCAACAAGCTGGCAGACGAAAGCGACGCCGGCCGTGCCGTCGCGCGCGAAGCGCTGGATGCCGTCGTCATCATGCTGTCACCCATGGTGCCGCATATTTGTCACACCCTGTGGCAAACGCTTGGCCACACGACGGCGCTGGTCGACGAGCGCTGGCCCGAGGTCGACGAAAGCGCGCTGGAACTCGAGCAGGTCGAAGTTGTTGTACAGGTTAACGGTAAACTGCGGGGTCGGATTACTGTCGCCGTCGATGTGAGCAAGGAAGCCTTGCAGGCAGAAGCGCTGGCCGACGCCAATGTGCAACGATTTATCGATGGTAAGTCACTTAAGAAGGTCATCGTCGTTCCCGGCCGACTGGTGAATATCGTTGTTTAGATTGTTTCGTACGGCACTGCTTTTTTGCGCCGCCGCAGCGATCCCGGCCTGCGGGTTTCAGTTGCAGGGTGCG
>DDIP01000414.1:0-2092 GCA_002338605.1 Proteobacteria bacterium UBA1847
GCGGACCTTGTAATGAGCGATATGGCCCCCAATATCACCGGAATCAAAGGCGTAGACCAGCCGAAATCCATGTACCTGGTCGAGCTGGCCCTCGATATGGCCCGGCGAGTACTCAAACCGGGTGGAAGTTTTATATGCAAGGTATTTCAAGGCGAAGGATTCGACGGCTTTGTCGTCGATGCCAGGAGTTCGTTCAAAAAGGTCCGGGTGATGAAGCCCAGGGCCTCACGGGCCGGTAGCCGCGAGGTGTACTTGGTAGCGCGCAATTATCAATTGGTGTAGTGTCGAAACGTGAATGATTTAACCAAAAACATACTTGTATTTATCGTCATTATCGTTGTTCTTCTTTCGGTAGTGCAGGGCCTTTCTGGTGCCGGCGCAGGCCAGCCTCAGAAGAAGGACTATTCGGAGTTTCTCGATGCGGTTCGTTCCGGCAATGTGTCCGTCGCCGTTATCGATGAAGACCAGATTCGGTATGGGCGCTCTGAGCCTTTGCAGTTCTATACGATAAGCCCGGAAACTGACAACAACACGCTCATCGGCCTGCTCGATGAAAACAACGTGAAGTTCACCGGGGCAGACCCAAAATCGCAGAGCCTGATCGGCACGCTGTTAATCAATTCGTTCCCGATTCTGTTGCTTATTGGTGTATGGATCTATTTCATGCGCCAGATGCAAGGCGGTGGCGGAGGTCGCGGTGCCATGTCTTTCGGCAAGAGCAAGGCGCGGCTGCTGGGCGAAGATCAGGTCGGCGTCACATTTGCTGATGTCGCAGGGGTCGAAGAGGCCAAGGAAGAAGTCGAGGAAGTGGTCGAATTCCTCAAGGACCCAAGTAAATTCCAGCGCCTGGGGGGCAAGATTCCCAAGGGTGTCTTAATGGTAGGACCGCCGGGTACCGGTAAGACCTTGCTGGCCAGAGCGATTGCTGGTGAGGCAAAAGTTCCGTTCTTCACGATCTCCGGTTCCGATTTTGTCGAGATGTTTGTCGGCGTTGGCGCATCACGCGTGCGTGACATGTTCGACCAGGCAAAAAAACAGGCACCGTGCATTATCTTTATTGACGAGCTCGATGCCGTTGGTCGACACCGTGGCGCAGGCCTGGGCGGTGGGCACGACGAGCGGGAACAGACGCTGAACCAGATGCTTGTCGAAATGGATGGTTTCGAGGGCAGCGAAGGAATTATCGTTATCGCAGCGACCAACCGGCCCGACGTACTGGATCCGGCTTTGTTGCGTCCCGGACGTTTCGACCGCCAGGTAGTCGTGCCTTTGCCGGATATTCGGGGTCGCGAGCAAATCCTGAAAGTGCACATGCGCAAAGTGCCGCTTGATGACGATGTCATCCCGAGCATTATCGCTCGTGGTACGCCGGGTTTCTCCGGCGCGGATCTCGCAAACCTTGTCAACGAGGCCGCTTTGTTTGCTGCGCGTGAGAACAAGCGAGTTGTCAGCATGAAGCAATTCGAACTGGCCAAAGACAAAATCATGATGGGAACGGAGCGCCGTTCCATGGTCATGAGCGAGGAAGAAAAGCTCAATACGGCGTATCACGAAGCGGGCCACGCAATTGTCGGTTACCTGATGCCCGAACACGACCCCGTCTACAAGGTGACTATCATTCCGCGTGGTCGAGCACTGGGCGTCACGATGTATTTGCCTGAGGAGGATCGCTACAGCACCTCGAAGCAACGTCTGGAAAGCCTTATCTCCACGCTGTTTGGCGGACGCATTGCGGAAGAGATGATTAACGGCCCTGACGGCGTCACGACAGGCGCGTCGAATGACATCGAACGCGCCACCGAAATTGCACGCAATATGGTGACGAAATGGGGCTTGTCGGATCGATTGGGACCGTTGACCTACAGCGAAGACGATGGCGAGGTTTTCCTCGGCCGTTCAGTCACGCAGCACAAGCAGGTTTCAGACGATACCGCGCACACGATTGACGTCGAAGTGCGAAAAATCATTGATACCAACTACCGGCGTGCGAAAAAGATTCTCGAGGAAAACGTCGACAAGCTGCATGTCATGGCAAAAGCGCTCATGCGATTCGAGACCATTGACAAGGAGCAGGTCGACGACATTATGGCAG
>DDIP01000414.1:2211-4477 GCA_002338605.1 Proteobacteria bacterium UBA1847
GAGCCTCGGGAACCGAAAGACTGGATTGACCTTCCGGACCCGAAGGGCCCGAGCGACGGTACTGCGACTGCGGAATCCGGCGACGTGGCCGGCGGAATTGGTGGACCGGCCCGCGAACATTAAGGCCTGACAACTTTTGCTCACCCTAGGGTCAGTCCGCATTCCGAATCCCGCGGTGATGGGAATCCTTAACGTTACACCGGACTCATTTTCAGACGGCGGTCGATTTGACACGGTTGACCTGGCGTTGCGCCAGGCTGAGATCATGGCCGCCGAATGTGCCGCCATTATCGATGTTGGCGGGGAGTCGACCCGGCCCGGCGCCGATGCCGTTGAAATCGCTGAAGAGCTGGATCGTGTAGTTCCGGTGATCGAAGCGTTACGAGACACAAGCGATCTGCCAATTTCTGTTGATACCAGCAAGGCGGGCGTTATGCGTGCCGCGGTTGCTGCCGGTGCATCGATGATTAACGACGTGCTCGCACTGCAGGAACCCGGGGCCCTCGCTGCGGCGGCAGAACTGGAGGTTGCGGTTTGCCTGATGCACATGCAGGGACGGCCAGGAACGATGCAGCAGAATCCGAAATACGATGATGTTGTGCGGGACGTCGCAGAATTTCTCGGCGAACGGGTTCGTGCCTGTATCGATGCTGGCATCCCAAGAGATCGAATCTGCATCGATCCGGGTTTCGGCTTTGGCAAATCCCACGCTCACAATGTCGAGTTGCTCGCAAATCTGCGACAATTGCGCGGACTTGAATTACCGATCCTCGTCGGAGTATCGCGCAAATCAACCCTGGGCAAGATCTGCGGGCGGGATATCGATGAGCGCATGCCAGCAAGTATTGCCGCGGCCGTAATCGCGGTACTGAACGGTGCGGCCATTATTCGAGCACATGATGTCAGGGAGACAGTCGACGCACTGAAAATTGCCAGTGCTGTCATCGGAGCGAATCTATGAGCAAGAATTATTTTGGTACAGACGGTGTGCGCGGAACCGTCGGGAATGATCCGATGACGGCCGATTTTGCAATGCGGCTGGCCAGCGCGGCGGCACAGGTGCTGGTCCCCGCAAGCGGAACTGTCGTAATCGGCAAGGACACGCGTTTGTCGGGGTACATGTTCGAGTCGGCGCTGGAGGCGGGATTCGTCGCCGCAGGTGCGGACGTCCTTTTAATCGGTCCGTTGCCCACGCCCGGTATCGCCAGATTGACGCAGGAGTTTGACGCGGATCTCGGTGTCGTTATCAGCGCATCGCATAACCCGTATTTTGACAACGGCATCAAGTTTTTTGACCGTTCCGGGTCGAAGCTGACCGACGAGGTCGAGAGAAAGATTGAAGAGCACCTTAAGAATCCCGCCATTACGCTGGAGTCGCAGTCGCTGGGGAAGGCGAAACGCATCGATACAGCCAGGACGCGCTACCAGGATTTTTGCACTTCCAGCGTCAGACACGGGGTTGATTTCTCGGGGTTGAAGGTAGTTTTCGACGGGGCGAACGGTGCCGGCTATAAGGTCGGCCCGCGGGCGCTGGCGGCGCTGGGTGCCGAGGTGATACCGATCGGCTGTTCGCCGAATGGCAAGAATATCAATGACGGTTGTGGTTCGACACAGCCTGATCTGCTGCAGTTGACGGTTCCGGCCGTCCGGGCACACGTCGGCGTGGCGCTTGACGGGGATGGCGATCGCCTCGTGATGGTCGATGAAAACGGGGCCTTGGTTGATGGGGACCAGTTATTGCTGGTCCTGGCGCTCGCGCGGCACGATCTTGGCCAGCTAACGGGCCCGGTTGTTGGCACTGTCATGAGTAACCTCGGCCTTGAGAAAGCGCTGCAGGCACGGAACATCGAATTCCGCCGGGCCAGCGTCGGCGACCGTTACGTGCTCGAAGCGCTGCGGGAAACCGGCGGCGTTATTGGCGGCGAAACCTCCGGACATATGATCGTTCTCGACAAAACGACGACGGGTGACGGCCTGATCTGTGCGTTGCAGATACTCGAGATTATGAAAGTGTCGGGTAAACCACTGTCGGAGCTTGCAGCCGGCATGAAAAAATTCCCGCAGACGATGATAAACGTTCGAACCGAGAATCGCCTGGACCTGGCCGGGTCTAAAGATATTCAGTCAGCTGTTGCCGCCGCCGAGGCGGAACTCAAGGATACCGGGCCGATTGTCCTGCGTGCCTCGGGCTTCGAGCCGGTCATTCGGGTCATGGTCGAAGGGGAGGATCCGGAGCAGGTGGTAGCCATCGCCAGGCGGCTGGCGG
>DDIP01000414.1:4605-5443 GCA_002338605.1 Proteobacteria bacterium UBA1847
GGCTGAATCAGCGGCCTGAGGGCTTGCTGCGCCGGGCCAGCCCCGGTATCCTTGCGCGCCTTTTACGCCTGCGGAAATATATAGGATATGCGCGAATTTCTTGTAGCTGGCAATTGGAAAATGAATGGCAGCGCCGCTCGCAATGAAGCGCTGGTATCCGGCATCGTAAAAGGTGCTCCGGATGGATCGGGCTATCGCATGCTGGTTTGCCCACCGTTCACGTACCTTGCGACAGTGGCGACCTTGCTTAAAGGCAGTAATATTGCGCTCGGTGCGCAGAATGTGTCGCAATTCGAGTCTGGGGCCTACACCGGTGAAATTTCACCGTCGATGCTGAAGGATGTTGGCTGCGAGTTTGTCATTGTTGGTCATTCCGAAAGGCGCGCAATGTACGGCGAGAGCAGTGAAATCGTAGCCGCGAAGTTTTTGGCGGCTCAGGTGGCGGGATTGATCCCTATCTTGTGTGTTGGCGAAACACTCGAGCAACGAGAGGCGGGTACCACAGAGGCGATTATTGACGGGCAGATGGATGCAGTACTGGATGCGACGGGAATTGACGCATTCGATTCGGCGGTTATCGCCTATGAACCGGTCTGGGCGATCGGGACCGGAAAAACCGCATCACCGGAACAGGCCCAGGCCGTGCACCAGCATATCCGGCAGCGATTGGCCAGTCACGACGCACGGCGAGCTGACAGGGTGCAAATTCTGTATGGCGGCAGCATGAAGGGTGATAATGCGCCGGGTTTGCTCAGCATGGCGGATATTGATGGCGGGCTGATTGGTGGCGCATCACTGAAGGCAAACGATTTCCTGGCGATCGCTGCGGCGGCTGCCC
>DDIP01000258.1:0-558 GCA_002338605.1 Proteobacteria bacterium UBA1847
TAATGGCGGTGTGCGTGATACGGCTGCCTACCGGTTTGAACTGGTCGCGAGCGAGGCCTGCCGCCTGAACGGCTCTCTGGCTCGCCCACTTGAAGGTTTCCGAAATAAAACCGTGCACGCAGTGGCAGCCATCGGCAACCCGCAACGATTTTTCGATACACTTCGGGAACACGGAATCCAGGTTATCGAGCACGCTTTTCCGGACCATCAGCCGATCGTCCAATCGGCTCTGAGATTTGGCGACGATTTCAATGTGTTCATGACCGAGAAGGACGCTGTAAAGCTGGGTCGGAATCTTGGCGACAAGTACTGGTACGTTCCCGTGGAATTCGAGATGGAGCCTGTCCGGGCGATGGCATTACTGGATCAGGTCATTATTCGTCTGCAGCAGGCGAGAGAGTCGCATGACTGAATTTGTCGTTGTCATACCCACACGTTTTGCATCCACCCGGTTGCCGGGAAAACCCCTGCGAGAGATCCATGGCAAGACCATGATCCAACACGTTTTCGAGCGTGGCCTGGAAAGTGGCGCGTCGGAAGTTGTCATTGCAACCGACG
>DDIP01000258.1:648-5883 GCA_002338605.1 Proteobacteria bacterium UBA1847
GAAGTTGTCATTGCAACCGACGACGATCGGATCGCCGAGGTCGCGGAGGGCTTCGGCGCAACCGTGTGTATGACGCGCGATGATCATCAGTCTGGCACCGAGCGTATTGCTGAAGTGGCGGACCTGCTCGACTGGGATGACGCGCAAATCGTAGTGAACCTGCAGGGTGATGAGCCGTCGATGCCTGCCGAACTGATCAATCAGTGTGCGAGCCTGTTGGCCGACGGGGCATCGGATATTGCGACGCTGGCATCACCGTTCCTCAATCGCGAGGACTACGAGAGCCCGAATTGTGTGAAAGTCATTCGCGACAACAATGATCACGCGATCTACTTTTCACGGGCTCTGATTCCGCATGCACGCGCACCGGCGGAGCAGGATACCGCCATGGCAAGCGCGCTGCACCATCATGGCATCTATGCCTATCGAAGCGGCATTTTGCGGCAACTGGTTAATGCTCCGCCATCACCACTTGAAGTCTGTGAGCAACTGGAGCAATTGCGCGCGCTGTCGCTCGGGATGACTATCGCCGTAGGCATACCGCCATTACGTCCTGGAATTGGTATCGATACGGAGGCAGATCTTGAGCGCGCGGCCAACGACCTCAAGGCTTAAGCCTCGTCATTATCCGACGACTGCCGGATTTCCTCCTCATAGACCTGTGACACGGTCGCGACAGCGGTCAGTGCATCGCGAAACTCGATATGGTGTTCCGCGCTCGGGCTCTCTCGTCGGCTTATCCGCTGGACCAGGTACAGTGCCAACAGCAGGTGAATCACTCCAGTGAACACGAACAGACCGGCCGGATTACCCAAAGTCATCAGCCCGGCTGCGATGAATGGGCCGACGATGGCACCGAGGCCGTACATCAGCAGCAGGCCACTCGAGACCATGACGTATTCATCGGTCTCCGCGTAGTCATTCGCATTGGCAACCGCGAGCGTGTACAGAGGGAACGCCACAGCACCCCAGGCGGCACCGAGTAAATTGACACGCAACAAGGTCAATTCGTTGAATGAATAAACCATGGTTGCGGCAATGCCCGCACCAAAGAGCGCCGTCGCAAGCAATACTTTGCGGCGGCCGATTCGATCAGACAGGTAGCCAATGGGCCACTGGGACAAGGCACCGCCGATGACCGTGGCAGTCATGAACCATGCAGCCCAGCTTGTATCGCCCTTTATGCCGACCGTAAAAACGGCTGCCAGCGCCCAAAAAGCACCGTTGGCCAGTCCGGAGGTCAGGCAGCCGAGTGTGCCGGACGGCGAAATCTCGAAGAGTCGTTTTAGATTTGGCTTGACCGTGTGTGGTTGCTCTGGCGTTGGCGATGTTGACAGGGCAACCGGAATCGCTCCGAGCGACACCAGGATCGAGGCGAGAATGAATAACTGCAATCCGGTCGGGTCGTAAAGCAGGGTCATCATCTGACCGGCTGCCATCACCGTCAACGTAATCATCGTGTAGGTCGAAAAGACAATGCCGCGGTTTTCCACGGTTGATGAATCGTTAAGCCAACTCTCGATCACGATGTAAAGGACCGCGAAACAATAGCCGGTCGCAAAACGCAGCGCACCCCAGGCAATCGGGTGCAGGATGAGGCCGTGCATCAGGGGAATGGCTGAGGCGAGGGCGGTCATTGCCAGGAAAACGCGAACATGCCCGACTCGACACACGAGATTGCCACCACGCAGGCAACCGACAGTAAAGCCGGAAAAGTAGGCGGCACCCATGATGCCGATGGCCAGCGTCGGGAAACTTTCGATTGCCGCACGAACCGGCAGGAAGGTGCCCTGCAGACCCTGACCGGTCAACAGGATAGCGACGCCGATCAGTAGTGCAGCGACAGGGGCGAGTGCGGATTTCATGGGCGGCGATTCTAGGGGAGCAAAGCGCCGATTAGTAGCTGAAATTCTGTTATTTTTGCGTTGTCAGCGGACAACGGTGCCGGAGGCCGCCCTGGCAGTGTCCGTGACCAGGCCGATGAGTTGTTCGATACGGGTCTCTTCGAGCACATAGCCCGGCACGGTGCAGCTCAGCGCCGCAGCAAGCTTGCCGTCGATGCCATACACCGGCGCGGCAACACAAATTAGCCCGCGCGTGATTTCCTCGTTGTCGATTGCGTAGCCGCGTTGCCGTGTGTTTTCAAGTTCGTCACGCAGTTGCTGTCCGCTGGTGATGGTTTTCTCGGTATAGGAGCGAAGGCGACGACCGGCAATCCGATTAATTAGCGACTCGTCTGCATTGGCAAGCAGCACTTTGCCCATTGCCGTGCAGTGCAACGGGAAGCTTTTGCCGACCTCTGAGTGCAAGCGAATTCCAAAGTCTTTCGATTCAATCTTGTCGAGGTAAATACCGTTGTCATCGTCCCGTATACCGAGTGTTACAACATGCCCGGTTTTTCGATGCAGGGCCTCGATGTGGGGGCGTGCGACTTGCCGCACGTCATAGGTCGCGGCGACCGCGGCGCCAAGTTTCGCCAGCAGGAGGCCAAAGCGGTAGCAGCGGCTACCCTCGTCATAGGTCAGGGCTCCCAGCGCGACAAGCTCATTCAAAAGCCGGTGGACGGTGGCTTTGGGAAGACCGGTCGCCGCGACAATGTCGCTGAAAGACGGCTCGTCGCTGGCGGTGCGTACGGCCTCGAGTATCCGGAATCCCTTGCTGAGTGCGCCCACGCTTGCATTCTCCTGCGATTGACATGACGAACGGAATCGTGCCAAATTGTTCTACAAATAGAACATAGTTTCAAATATGAAACTAACACGCAATTCGCTGCATTCCAAGGGGTGGGACAATAAATGATAGATATCAACGATATACTGGCAAAAAATCCGGTTGTGCCATTGGTTCAGTCGGATGACCCGGCTGAGGCAGTTGCGATTTCGCGCGCGCTCGCGGCGGGCGGTCTCACGGTCGTGGAAGTGGTTTTCCGAACCGACCGGGCTCTCGAGTGCCTCAAGGCCGTGGCTGATGAAGTGCCGGAAGTCATCGCCGGTGCCGGTACCGTGTTGACGGCAACGCAGGCGCAGGCGGCGATCGACAGCGGTGCAAAGTTCATTGTTTCGCCCGGGCTTGATGATGATGTCGTGGGTGTCGCGAAGGACAATGGCGTCCCAATTTACCCCGGTATCATGACCCCGAGCGAGTTGCAGCATGCGTACAACCTGGGCCTCGATACGGTTAAGTTTTTTCCGGCTTCAATCGCCGGCGGTGTCCCGGCATTGAAGGCGCTCTCCAGCGTGTTCCGAAGCGTGCGGTTCATGCCGACCGGCGGTGTATCGGCCGCCAACCTGTCTGATTTCCTGGCCGTGCCCGCGGTGCTGGCCTGCGGTGGCAGCTGGCTGACACCGAAAGCGGCGATTGATAGCGAAAACTACGATGAGATAACCAAACTGGCAGCAGAAGCGCTCGCAATCGCTCACGCGGCCCGAGGAGAGTGAAATGAGTGAATTTGTAAGCTTCGGAGAAATCATGCTGCGCCTGAAAACACCTGCGCACGAGCGATTTTTCCAGTCCCCGGCATTCGAAGCGACCTTCGGCGGCGGCGAGGCAAATGTTGCAGTGTCATTGTCAAACTACGGTTTCAATGCAGAATTCGTGTCGGCTTTGCCCCAGAACGACATCGGCGATGCGGCGCTGCGCGAGTTGCGCGGTTTCGGTGTCGACGTTTCGCATGTACGTCGCTCAGGCTCACGCGTCGGCATTTATTTCCTCGAGACGGGTTCCAACCAGCGACCATCGAAGGTGGTCTATGATCGCGCGAACTCGTCCATTGCCGAAGCAAAGCCGGGCGACTTCGATTGGAAAGACATTTTCAGTGATGCGAAGTGGTTTCATATCACCGGTATTACACCGGCGCTGAGCCAAAGCGCGGCGGACCTGTCACTGGAGGCGGTCAAGGCGGCGAAGAAGGCCGGCGTTACGGTTTCCTGCGATTTCAACTATCGCGGCAAGTTGTGGAAATACGGCAAGACGGCACCGGAAGTCATGAACGAACTGGTTAAGTACGTCGACGTTGGTATCGCCAACGAAGAAGACTGCCAGAAATCGCTGGGCATTGAAGCGGATGTGCACGTCGAGAGCGGTGAACTCGATACAGCGAAGTATGAGGCGCTGACGAGCAAGGTACTCGACACGTTTCCGGATATGTCGACAATTGCAGTCACGCTGCGCGAATCTCGAAGTGCAGATCGAAACGGCTGGTCGGCCTGCCTGCGCGACGCCGGCGGCTTCCGGCTGTCACGGCAATATGAACTGACCGACATTGTTGATCGTGTAGGCGGCGGCGACAGCTTTGCATCCGGACTGATTGCCGGCCTCAACCTGTACGAAGATCGCCAGCAGTCGCTCGAGTTTGCTGTGGCGGCCAGTTGTCTGAAGCATACGATTCAGGGTGATTTCAATCGCGTCACAGTGCCCGAAGTTGAAAACCTGCTGGGCGGCGATGGATCGGGTCGAGTGCAACGATGATGCTACGACCTTTGCAGAAACTATTTCTTGCGGTCGCCTTGTCAGTTCTCTTGTCGGCGTGCGGCGGTGATGATGCCAACGAGGGCCGCAAGGTCGACGCATCCGGAAAGGAAGTCACCGGACTCGACAGCGTTCCCGCCGAGGTACTCGCGGCTGCGAAGGCCGCGCGGCCCGATCTCGTCATCAGCGGTGCTGAATTCGAAACGCGAAACGGTAAGGAATACTACGACGTCGGTGGCACCTTACCCGACGGCAGTGAGTGGGAACTCGACATTACCCGGATTGACGGAGTCTGGACAGTCGCTGAGGTTCAGCGCGATATCGGCATGGACCTGGTACCCGAACCCGTGAGCGGTGTGCTTGAGACCAAGTTCCCCGGCTGGAGCCCGAACCGAATTATCGAAAGCGATCAGGGTGACGGCGTCGTCGTTTACGAGTTTTTTGGCAAGGATACTGAAGGCGAAAACACCAAGGTCGAAGTGAAGCTGGAAGAAGGTCACGCCGAGCTATTGATTGACGAATGGGTGCATTAACTTCGGGCAGACCGGTACAATCAGCGTCCGGCGAAAAATGGGACGCTTTTCCGCATGATCATGAAGGACCCGAAACAGGTCACATCCGTGTTGTTCGTCTGCATGGGCAATATCTGCCGATCGCCAACCGCGGAGGGAGTGTTTCGACATTTCGTCAATGAGGCGGGACTTGCAGATCAATTCGACATTGATTCTGCTGGCACACACGCCTATCACGTTGGCGAACCGCCGGATC
>DDIP01000275.1 GCA_002338605.1 Proteobacteria bacterium UBA1847
CGGAGCCCGCTGCGACACGCCGGCCCGCCGCTGACACGCCTGTCGCCGTCAGTTCACTGAACCGCCTGCGCTATGTCGCACCGAAATACCCGCGCAATGCACAGCGGCGCAACCAGTCCGGTTGGGTCGACGTGGTATTCACCGTTGCGATCGATGGCACTGTCAGCAATATCGAGGTGCGCGGATCTGAGCCGGGTGAGGTCTTCGTGAACGCCGCTGTCAATGCGGTTGAAAAATGGGAGTTTGAACCCGTCATTGTAGATGGGGTCGCAGTTGAGAAGCGAGCCGGTGTTCGCATGCTCTTCGCGCTGGAGTAGTTACCTCACTTCGTTTTCCACACGGTCAACTTTTTTCCGAATTGGACCAAAACGGCGAATACGGCTACAGTTAGACAGGATCTAACTGTAAGGAAACGCCTGGTGCCGGATGAATCGACTTTACATAACGAGCAACCCGCTCGAAAACAACAACAACGAAGTCTTGTCACACAGCAAAAACTCCTCGACGCTGCAGTTGAGGCATTTTCCGAGAACGGTTTCAAGGGAACCTCCACTCGCGACATCGCCGAACGAGCCGGTGTCCACCACCCGTTAATTACCTACCACTTCAAGAACAAGGACCAGCTTTGGCGCGCAGCTGCCGACTATATTTTCGGTGCGTTTACGAATTCATTGGCCAGTGCGCTCGAAGAGTACAAGGATCAATGCCCGAAACAGCGCATGTCGGCACTGATTCATGCGTATGTGAATTACGCGAAAAACCAGCCGGCATTGCACAAAGTGATGGTGCAGGAAGCAAGCTATCCGAATCCCCGCCTTGAATGGCTGATCGACAAACACTTAAAGCCAATTTTCACAGCGACATTTGGCATGCTCGAAAAATTGCAGGAACTCGGCGTCGCCGTCCCGGGTGACCCCGCGTTGCTTTTCAATATGATTCGACTGTCATCGGGTGGCCTGCTGGCACTGGGTAACGAATTGAAGGCATCCAGCGGTATCGATATCAACGATCCCGAGACGCTCAGTGAAATCAGCGAGATGATTGTCCGCGTTTTCCTGCCCGGCGATATGCCCGTGTCCGTTGCAGAATCAATTAACTGAAAACGCGCGCTAGCGACTTCCCGGTCGATTGGCAAAAAGGTAAAGCATCTCCATCGCGATGTGTGCGGCTGCAAGCGCCGTGATTTCACCAACGTCGTAGGCCGGAGCCACTTCGACGACGTCCATGCCGATAATGTTGATTCCCTGCAGTCCACGCAGTATCGACATCGCCTGGTGGGTGGTCAGTCCCGCGCAGACCGGCGTTCCTGTGCCCGGTGCAACGCTCGGGTCTAGGCAATCAATATCAAAAGTAACGTAGACCGGCGAGTCGCCCAGGAATTCTCGCGTGCTTTCGATTGTCGCCTCGAGTGATTGCGTCTGAACGGCGGGCCCGTCAATGATGTTGAATCCTAGCGTGTCCGGATTGTGTGTGCGCAGTCCGATCTGGACCGAGCGCGTCGGATCGACCAGTCCCTGCTTCGCGGCCCACCAGAACATCGTGCCATGATCGATACGATCGTTTTCATCCGCCCAGGTATCGGAATGGGCGTCGAAATGCAAAATCGATATCGGACCGCCGTGCTTTCGCACATGCGCTTTGATCAACGGGTAGGAAATGAAATGATCACCGCCAAGACTTAGCAAGCCGGGTCCCTGTGAAATCAGCGCGTAAGCGGCGCTTTCGATGGCGTCCGGGACCGACTCGGGTTTGCCGAAGTCGAAATAGGCATCGCCCGCATCGACGACCGCAAGTTTGTCAAACGGATCGAAATCGGTTCCGTAGGGACGTTCCCAGGCCATGATCGTTGAGGCATTACGTATCGCCCTGGGCCCCAACCGTGCGCCGGACCGGTTGGTCGTGGCTGTATCGAACGGTACGCCCATGACTGCGACATCGACACCACTCATATCCTTGGTGTACTTGCGGCGCATGAAGGATATTACGCCGCCATAGGTCGCTTCCGGTGTCGTACCCAGGAGGCTTTTTCGCATTATTGCGTGGTCGTTTTTATGCTTGTCCATCGGATTTATCCTGCAAGGTCTGCCTGTGCCAGATCCAGTGCTTTCCACGTAGCGTTCATCATTTCATCCGCCTCGCTGTGCGACAAAACGAAGGGTGGCGCACAAACGATTGTATCGCCAACGGCTCGCATGCAGACACCGCCATCCAGCAGGTGATCTCGCAGGACGACACCCGCACGTTGCTTTTCGTCAAACCGTTCAATCGGCTGCTTTTTCCTGACAAGCTCGAAAGCACCCATCAGGCCCACCATGCGTGAATCACCCACCAATGGATGGTCGGTCAATGCCCGCCATTTCTCCTGCAGGTATGGGCCGATATCGTCCCTGATTCGGGTAACCAGGTTCTCGCGACGAATCAACTTCAGGTTGGCAAGTGCAACTGCGCAGGAAACCGGGTGCCCGGAATACGTGTAACCGTGGAAGAACTCGCCTCCTTTTTCTATCAGCACATCGGCAACTCGGTCACCAACGTAGACCCCGCCGAGCGGCAGGTAACCCGATGAAACCCCTTTCGCAAACGGCATGAAGTCCGGGCGCGTATCAAAGTAGTCGGCACCAAACCATTCTCCGAGACGGCCGAAGCCTGTGATGACCTCGTCGGAAATCAGCAGTATTCCGTACTCATCGCAAATCCTCTGCACCTCTGGCCAATACGTCCTGGGAGGAACGATGACGCCGCCAGCACCCTGAATGGGCTCGCCGATGAAAGCGGCCACTTTGTCCGGCCCGACTTCCTTGATCTTCTTCTCGATCGATCGAGCTGCCTGTAGTCCAAACTCGTCGGGCGACAGCGACTGGTCGCTGCCATACCAGTAGGGCTGATCAACATGCACGATTCCCGGAATAGGCAGGCCACTTTGCTTGTGCATGGGTTTCATGCCGCTCAGACTCGCTGCTGCCACCGTCGAACCGTGGTAGGCGTTCACGCGACTGATAATGGTATGTCGCCCCGGCTGTCCCATCAGGTCCCAGTAGGTGCGCACCATGCGAATGATCGTGTCATTCGACTCCGATCCGGAGCCCGCAAAAAACACGCGATTCAAATGCGGCTGGCTGACCTCTTTCAAAAAGGCCGCCAGTTCGATGGCAGGCGGGTGAGAACACTGAAAGAAGCTGTTGTAGTACGGCAGCTCTTTCATTTGCTCATTCGCCGCGTCGATGATCTCCTGCCGACCATAGCCCGCGTTGACGCACCAAAGGCCCGACATGCCATCGAGAATCTTGTGGCCATCGGCCTCGTATATATAGACACCCTCCGCGCGAGTGATAATTCTCGAGCGTTGCGCGTGCAATGCTTTGTGATCGGTGAATGGATGCAGGTGATGGCTCTTGTCCATCTCCTGCAAATCCTGACGAGAGCGCTTTTCTATTGCTGCCATTAGAACCTCAACCCGGCCTCCGTGAGGCCTTAAAAAAAACTGTAATCGGTATGCCGATCTTATCGGCTTCCCGGGTGTGCGTCAGACCGACTCCATATGTTGAAACCCGTCGCGGTCGTCAAACGTTAAACATCAAAATCTCGCGCTCATAGGGCGTGATGATTTCCTGAAATTCCCGATATTCGTTGTCTTTTAGCAGGGTATATAACTCGACGAACTCTTCGCCCAGAATACTCCGCATGGCGGTACTGCCGCGCAAGGCCTCAATTGACATCAGGATATGGCGATGTAACTCGAAATTACCACTGTAGGCGCTTCCTTTCGCTTCGGGTCTCGGCTCAATGCCCTCAAGCATGCCGAGAAAACCGCAGGCGAGTGATGCCGCCATAACCAGGTAGGGATTGACATCCGACCCGGCCAATCGATTCTCGATGCGTCGCGCCTCGGGTGGAGCGTCGGGAACCCGGAGTCCGACAGTCCGATTGTCCGTTGCCCAGGCGAGATTGACCGGGGACGAATCGGGGTTCATGAAGCGTCGATAGGAGTTGACGTAGGGAGCGAACAACAGCATTGCCTCCGGCATGTATCGCTGCAGACCGCCAATATAAAAATAAAACAAATCGGTCGCTTCACCATCAGGACCGGAAAAGATATTGTTTCCCTGCTTGTCGACGATGCTCTGGTGAATGTGAAGCGCACTGCCCGCGTCCTCGGACATCGGCTTTGCCAGGAAGGTCGCGTGCATGCCGTGCTGGATTGCGGTTTCGCGAACCGTCCGCTTGAACAGGAAAACCTGGTCCGCGAGCTCGACGGCATTGCCGTGCAGAAAATTTATTTCGAATTGTGCCGGACCCATTTCCTGCGACAGCGTGTCGATCGGCATACCCTGAGCTTCGCAATAGGAGTAGATATCGTTAATGAACGGGTCGAAGTCGTTCATCGTATCAATGCTGTAAGGCTGGCGTGCGCCTTCGGTCCAACCCAATCTGCCCTCCGGCGGCTCGGCCTCTTCGTTCGGGTCGGAATGCGCGCTGATCAGGTAAAACTCAACTTCGGGTGCGACGATCGGTACCCACCCGCGGGCCTCGAACTTGCTAAGGACGTTGCGAAGAACCGCGCGTGGCGATTTGCTGACTTGCGATCCGTCACGTCGATAGCAATCCATGAAAACCGAAGCTGCCGGGTCGGTAGACCATGGCACCACACGCAAGGTCGTCGGGTCGGGAACCAGCACCATGTCGCGGTCCTCGACATTCGTCGGATCGAGAATATATTCGCCCGATACGGATTGCGAAAATATCGCCTCCGGCATTTTAAGCTGCCCGGACCCGAACTTGTCCGCTGGCAAAACCTTGCCCCGA
Source organism: Proteobacteria bacterium UBA1847 (assembly GCA_002338605.1). Classification (GTDB taxonomy): domain Bacteria; phylum Pseudomonadota; class Gammaproteobacteria; order Steroidobacterales; family Woeseiaceae; genus UBA1847. Next base: position 4,804 of record DDIP01000275.1, read on the forward strand.
GCCGAACCTGCCATGTCCGGGACAAACGCTTCTACGTCTTCAATTCTGCGTTCCTGAAACCAGGCTTGAAAGACATTGTCCTTACTCACATTGCACCTGTCGTTGTGACATACGTGCCCTGCACGCATCGCCAAACGCCTTGAAAATTGCCATTGAAAATTCGTTCTCTGTAACACGCCACTCCGGATGCCATTGAACAGACAGATTGAATCCGGGTGCACTGTCAACCCTGAAAGCCTCTATCAGGCCATCGTCGGCGACCGCCTCTACGGATACACCGCGGCCAAGTTTTGCGATGCCCTGTCCGTGCAGTGAATTAACCATTTGTGAATCTGAACCCGCGAGTTGCCGCAGCAAACCACCTTCCATCAGAGTCACCGGGTGGGCAGGTCCGTATTGTACGTCGAGCGGATCCTCCTTGTTCTCCAGGTGGCAGTGGTAACCCGGAACATCCGCAACGTTCTGGTGCAAGGTGCCGCCCAGTGCAACATTTAATTCCTGGTGTCCGCGACAAATGGCGAGTAGCGGCACACCTTTTTCCAGCGCTCGAAGCGCAAGCGGCAGGGTCATTGCATCGCGATGCGGGTCATGAAAGCCCGGATCATGAGAGGGTTGCTCACCGTAGCGGTAAGGTTCGACATTGGAATAACTGCCTGTGAGCGCGATTCCGTCGACGCGGTCAAGCAATTCGTCGAGATCGATATCGTCAGCCAGCGCCGGCAGAGCCAGCGGCAGCGTCCCCGATCCGTCGATCAGGGCCCGCAGGTATTTTTCGCCTACGACGTGCGACGGATGCGGCTCCAGCATTCTGCGGTCAGCGG
>DDIP01000435.1:0-1844 GCA_002338605.1 Proteobacteria bacterium UBA1847
CTGTAACTAGGGCCCTGACCTGAAGCGAATCCGATGAACCTGAGACGCCTACCGCTAATCGTATTGTTGCTGGTCACGAGCAGCAGCGCACTCGCCGGCGTGCTCCCGGAAGATCGTGCCGACGTTCTTTATCACCTTTACGATGGCGGTGGCGTTGCAATTGACGGCCCGTCGATCCTGGTTCGAAAAAAAGTCGGCAAGAGTCTGTCGGTCGTCGGCAACTACTACGTCGACATGGTGAGCTCGGCATCAATCGACGTCATCACGACAGCGAGCCCCTACACCGAAGAACGAAAGCAATGGTCGCTGGGTGTGGATTACCTCCGCGCCAATACAACGATGCGTATCAACTACACGAGCAGCGAAGAATCCGATTACGATGCGGAGACGATTGCCTTCTCGGTCAGCCAGGATATGTTCGGTGACCTGACCACACTGACGCTGGGCTACGCGCTAGGCGACGACCTGGTTCGTCGTTCGGATGATGCATCTTTTGAGCGCAAGCTTGACCGCCAGATTTACAGCGTCGGTCTTACGCAAATTCTGACCAAGAACCTCATCTCGACCTTGAACTTCGAGACTGTAACCGATGAAGGATTCCTGAATAATCCCTATCGTTCCGTGCGTTATTTCGATGCCGGAAGCGCGCTGGGGTACAGCTATGAACCCGAGCTCTATCCCAATACCCGAACCAGCAACGCTGTTGGCATGCGTGCAAGATATTTTCTACCCTACCGCGCCGCCCTCGAAGGAGAGTACCGTTTCTTTATCGATACCTGGGACATCGAGGGGCATACGGCGTCGTTGACGTATATACATCCCTGGCGCGATTTCACGTTTACCGGCAAATTCCGATACCACAACCAGACGGGTGCGCACTTTTACCGCGACATCTTCTCGCGTTCCGAAGCCACTAATTTTCGGGGTCGTGACAAGGAGCTGAGTCCGCTCACGAGTTATACGTTCAAGCTCAAAGCGAGCTACGAGTTTCTTAACGACGATGGCAATGACTGGGGCTTTATCAAGAAAGCCAGCGTGACGGCGTCGCTCGACTTGCTGCACGTCGACTACGACGACTTCTCCGACCTGACTGCGGCCGCCCCGCTGGGGAGTGAGCCGCTCTACCAGCTCGACGCCGACATTTTCCAGGTGTTCTTCTCCTTCTGGTACTAGCCGCGGCGGCCTGCGATGGTACGATGTGCGCCGAGTCAAACGGAGCGTGTCATCAATGAGTACGATCCTGATCATCGTCGCACTGGTCCTGGTGGCCGGCGCCGTCGTCTACAATCGCCTCGTCGGCAGCAGGAACCAGGTTCGAACGGCCTGGAGTGATATTGACGTGCAATTGCAGCGTCGCCATGACCTCATACCCCGGCTTGTCACCGCGGTCGATCAATATGCCGGATACGAAAAGGCCACCCTTGAGGCGATCACCGAACTCAGGCGTGAAGCCATTCGCACGGCAGACATCGAAGCGCGAGGAGATATCGAGGAAAAGCTGGGCAAAGGGCTTGGACGGATCATCGCGCTGGCGGAAAACTATCCCGATCTCAAGGCCAACGAAAATTTTCTCCACCTTCAGGGCGAACTGGTCGAGACAGAAAATTTTCTGCAATTTGCGCGACGTTATTACAACGGGTCGGTCCGCGACTACAACACCATGACTGAAACGGTGCCGAGCAACATGGTGGCCCGCCTGTTCGGTTTTTCACCGAAACCCTACTTCCAGAAATCGTCTGACGAGGCGGCCAATGTACCGCTCGTGAAATTGGGATCTGTCGAATGAAATATCGCTTCTTGATTCTGCTGCTGGCGCTGTCGTCGGCTGCCAGTGCCGACGAACG
>DDIP01000435.1:1956-3583 GCA_002338605.1 Proteobacteria bacterium UBA1847
GCATCTTGAGTTTTCACAGCGACGTTCGTGTCATGTCGGATGGAATGATCGAAGTTACCGAAACCATTCAGGTTCGTTCCGAAGGCAATCATATACGACGCGGTATCTATCGCGATTTTCCGGTTGAATACCAGGACAGGCTTGGCAATGACTACCGCATCACGGTTGAGCCGTTGGTCGTTTTGCGAAACGATTCACCGGAGGCCTTCCACGTCGTCCGGAACCGACGCGATATCCGTACTTATTTCGGTCGTTCGGATCGCTTTATCGAACCGGGCGTCCACACGTACACCTATCGCTATCGCGCGAATCGCCTGCTCGGTTTCTTTGACGAACACGACGAGTTGTACTGGAACGTCACTGGCAATCGCTGGGATTTCCCGATCGACAAAGCCAGCGCAACCGTTCACTTTGATTTTGAAGTGCCTCGTAACGAAGTGCTGGTTGAAGCGTATACCGGGCGATTCGGATCCAAAGAGCAGGAATACAGCCGCTACATGGACGCATCCGGCGCCGTGCACTTTGCTGCAGACAAGGCGCTGCCGGCCGCACACGGGCTGACCATTGTTGTCGGCTGGCCAAAGGGCTTTGTTGATGAGCCGAGCCAGCTCCAAAGACTGCAATGGCTGCTGAGCGACAATGCCAACCTGCTGGTCATCGCAATCGGCTTCCTGCTGTTACTGGCTTATTACGTTCCGGTGTGGCGCGCTTATGGCAAGGACCCGGACGAAGGCGTTATCGTGACCCGTTACCAGCCGCCGGAAGGATTTTCACCAGCTTCGCTTCGCTACATTCGCCAGATGTACTACGACAATAAGACAATGACAGCAGGCGTTGTCAGCCTGGCGGTCAAGGGGTACCTGCAGATCAGGAACAAGGGGGGCACTCACAGTCTGAAGAAAATCGAGTCGGATACTCCCAGGGCACCGCTCGCGACCGGGGAAAAAGAGCTGTACGAGGCACTGTTCAAGAAGCGCAACACGGTGACGTTGGAGAATTCGAACCACGTTGTTCTCGGCGGGGCGCAGAGCGCACACAAGAAGTCGCTGAAAGAGGACTACAAACAAAAGTATTTTCGCACCAACGGTCTGTTCAATATTCCAGGAATCATCATCGTGTTGCTGACCGCCCTCGTGTCATTCAATGTTGGAAGCGGACCGACAAAGATGTCATTCCTGTTATTGATGCTGCTGTTTCCCGCTATGGCGGGATTCGGCTACCTCATGAGGCGTCCCACGATTCGCGGCCGCAAAGTCCTCGATGAAATGCTCGGTTTCAAGGATTTTCTGGAAGTCGCCGAAAAAGACGAATTGAACCTGCGTAATCCGCCCGAGAAGACGCCAGAACTGTTCGAGGCTTATTTACCGTACGCGCTGGCACTGGGCGTTGACCAGGAATGGTCCGAACGATTTGACAAGGTGCTCGCGTCCATTCGCGGTGCGGATGGTAAAGCCTACAGCCCTGCCTGGTACGATGGGCGCTGGAGTTCATCAAACCTGTCGACAACCACGAGCAGCCTGTCGAGCGGTCTGAACTCGGCGCTTGGGTCATCCGTGAGCCCGCCCGGTTCATCGTCCGGCGGCGGGGGCGGGGGATCGTCAGGTGGTGGTGGTGGTGGCGGTGGCGG
>DDIP01000233.1:0-12933 GCA_002338605.1 Proteobacteria bacterium UBA1847
TGAATCGTTGATTTACGAGAATCGCTCACTGGTGCCGCACTTGCAGTCGAAAGGTGTCGATCTGCGATTCGAAGAGGCGCGCGATGCTCACAACTGGGAAAACTGGCGAGACCGCCTGCGAATTGGTCTGTCATGGCTGATGCCGGGACCGGCCTGGCTGGTCTACGAATAATCAAGTCGGGAATGCACGCAGGCACGTGCCTCCTGTTATATTGATCACCCAATCAGCCTATAAGGAAAAAAAGACCGTGGCGGAACAGACAAGAAGAATCGGCCTGTCTCTCGGTGCCGATATATGCTGGCCGATTTGCTATGAAGCCCTGATCAAAGAACTCGATCTCGCAATTCCGATGGGCAAGGACACGCTCAAATTCGAGGTCGAGCGTGTCAATATTGAGCCCTTCGACCTGCAGCAACCCTGCAAGTACGATGTCGTCATTGATCGCCTGACGCACTGGTACCACACCTCGCGCGAGTGGATCAAAAAGTCGATTGTCATGAATGACCTGTACGTATTTAACAATCCCTGGTCGCTGCAATCGATGGAAAAGCATACGACTTACGCAGCGATGATGCGGCTCGGTTTTCCGGTGCCGCGGACCTGGATGGTACCGCCGAAGTCCTATGCTGAATCCGCCGATCTGCAGCCAACGCTGAAACGATACGCGAAGCTGTTCAACCTTGGTGATATCGGCGACAAGATCGGTTATCCCTTGTTCATGAAGCCTTACGACGGTGGCGCCTGGGTCGGTGTGACAGCGATTAAGAACCGCAAGGCGCTGGAAGATGCCTATGACGACAGCGGTACTCGCGTCATGCATCTGCAGGCTGGTGTCATTCCATTCGACGGTTTTGTACGATGCATAGGGCTGGGACCACAATGGCGTTGCGTCAACTACGACCCAGACGCGCCGTTGCACAATCGGTATCGCATGGAGGAGAATTTTCTGTCGGCCGAAGAAGAACAGCGCCTCAAGGATTTTACACTGGTAATCAACGCGTTCTTCGGTTGGGACTTCAACTCCTGTGAATCATTGTTGAGCAAGGGCGAATGGCACCCGATCGATTTCGCCAACGCCTGCCCGGACTCCCAGGTGACTTCTCTGCACTATCACTTCCCCTGGCTGATCAAAGCGAATATCCGCTGGTCGGTGTTTTGTGCTGCAACCAAACGGCGTCCCAACACGGATCTAAACTGGCGTGAATACTTCGATATTGCCGACAAGGATATTCCGTTCAACGACAAACTTGCCCAGTACGTAAAAATTGCACGCAAGCGTTTCGATATCGACGAATTCGAGGCGTTTTGTGACGAGCACCTGGGGCACCTCGATGCAGTCGCCGATAAGTACTTTGCGACCGATGCCGTTAAGGCCGCGATTCGCGAAAAGGTCGAAGCCTTGTACCCGGAGCATGAATTCGACGAGTTCACAGACTTGTTCTGGAGTCGAATCCAGAGTTGGCGCGAATTTGAGAAGTCGGCCTAGGCCCGCAAAAGGTTCCATTGATGTCTACTAAAAGAAACACACTGTTTCAACGCTGGCTGTTGCCCGGATTCCTGTTTCAGTCAGTCATCATCGGCGGCGGCTACGCAACCGGGCGCGAATTGGTCGAATTCTTCCTTTCGGCCGGGCCCCTCGGCGGGCTCATCAGTATCGTCGCCGTCACAGTGATTTTCAGCATCACGCTGGCTATTGCTTTCGAGCTGGCGCGGGTTACCCGATCTTACGACTACCGAACGTTTTTCAAGCAGATACTGGGCCGCGCCTGGTTTCTTTATGAGATCGTGTACATCGCACTGGTTATTCTTGTAATCGCGGTGCTTGGCTCCGCATCGGGTGAACTGGTTGGCGCGCGTTTCGGTATTGCACCGGTCGTAGGTACGATCGCAATGATCGCGCTGATCGGCGTGCTTGTGTTCTACGGCACCACAGTCATTGAGAAGGTCTTGGCGGGCTGGTCATTCCTTCTGTACGCCGTATACGCGGTGCTTATCTGGGCATTCCTGTCGAAGTTCGGCCACAAGATCCCGGATGTGCTTGCAAGTGACGATCTCAGCGGGCCGTGGGTGATGGGAACCATCCGCTACGCGGCATTGACTGCCACCGCAGTCACGATGATCCTGTTTTGTGTTCGGCACATGGAGAGTCGTCGCGACGCACTGATTGCAGGTGCAATTTCGGGTCCGATCGGCATGTTACCTGCCATTTTCTTCCTTCTGGGGATGATCGCCAGCTATCCGGAAATTCTCGCTGTTCCGGTGCCATCTGATTACATGATGCAGCAACTCGATTTCGGCTGGATTTCGATCGTTTTTTATATTGTTGTGTTCGGTACTTTTATCGAAACTGGGACCGGCATGATCCACGCCATTAACGAACGAGTCGACCACGTCTTTCTCGAACGCGCGATGCAGATGCCTCGCTGGCTGAGGCCGACGATAGCAATGTTTATTCTTTTCTTCGCCGTCGTACTGGCCGACCGCATCGGCATCATAGACCTGATTGCCAAAGGCTACAGTGCGCTGGCGTGGATATTCCTTGGCATATTTCTGCTGCCGTTGCTGACCGTGGGCTTCTGGCGAATACGAAAGTAGGGGTATTTCACCGACGCTGGCTATTGAGCATCGAGGCGTGATTTTCTCAGTAGCAATTGCACCTCGATCTGGCTCGCCAATCGTTTCAACAGCTGAAAGTCCTGCCAGGGCAGTGTCCGTGGCGATGTATCGATGATACAGATCGACCCAAGCGCGGACTGGTTCCTGGCCCTGACAGGAACCCCGGCATAAAACCGGATGAACGGCTCGCCGACCACAAATTCGCTGTCTGCAAATCGCTCGTCTTTGGTCGCGTCTTCAATAACCAGTGGAGCATTGCTGGCAACCGTGTGTGCACAAAAGGAATTCTGTCGGTTGATTTCCTGAATATCGAGCCCGGTTTGCGACTTGAACCATGCCCGGGTTTCATCGACGATCGTGAACGTTGCAATGGGTACATTGCACTGCAACGCCGCGTGCGAAACGATCCTGTCAAATCGCACCTCCGACGGCGTGTCGAGGATCCGATACTCGCGCAACGTTTCGAGCCGATCGATTTCATTGTAGGGTGATGGTGCTGGCACGATGATTCCCCTGGCCGCGGTACGCAAGGATCAGGCCCGGCAAATCGAAAAATCACTGGCCTTTATATCAGTGTAGGACCGGACCATACGCCAAGCAACCGGACGCGATGGCCACCGCTATCACAACCACCGGGCCGTCGCCGCAGACTGGAACACCTGTGGGTGTTCGCGACCACAGGCGGTCGCGTGACTCTGTCTACGGAACATGCAGCGCTTTTAACCGGTACCAGCTCGACGGGAAGGTACAAACCGACGACCGGTCGTGCCGCCGCTCTGTGGCTGACATCGCAGTTTTCGGACCCCTACTCCGCGTACATCTGAATCCCGGTTCCGACGGCATCGGCCATGTCCAGGGTCGCTTTGAGATCAGGGTGCCGCAGCATCACAAAGCCGTCGGACACCAGCGTTCTCAGCCAGTCGCGTCGCGGAGTCCCGGGTTGCGACAATGTGCTCCAGACAACGTGCTCGCCGAATCTCGACTGCAGCTCATCAATGCCGTCGATTCGAGTGATTCGTCCGACGCCCCGTGCACGCTTGAATATCGTCGCGACATTGTAACGGCGTCGGAACGGCTCAAGAATTCTTCCATGGGTCAGTGCCTGCCCCCAGGCCTTGAAAACGTCGAAATCACAGGCGTACTTCATCTGGTCCACCTGGTGGGCGCCCGGTGGTCGTCCGCCGATTTCGCCAAACACCACCTCGCCGTCGGCTTTCCGGTACCACTCCATATGCGTGAACCCGGTTTCGAAGTTGAGCGCCTTGATGACGTCGAAACCCATCTTCGTGCCACCTGCAAGATCCGGATGATCAACATCGTGCAACGCGATCACTTGCGGGCTGATCCACTCGTTGCTGCGAGCGATCAACGGTCGCGGTCGATACCAGGCGATATTGTAGTAGGCGATCTCACCGTCGATAGTAATCGTATCGAAGGTATATTCTTCGCCATCGATAAACTCCTCGATGCTGATTCGTGGCACGTGACGCAAACGCGGCAGTGCTGCTCGCAACTCTTCGCGTGAGTTGACGCGATACGTATCAGCCGATCCGGCACCGTCGATCGGTTTCAGGATCACCGGAAAGCCGATCGCTTCCGCGGCCTCCCAGCAGCCCGCAACACTTTCCACGGCGACATGCCGTGGCGTTCGTATGCCGGCCTTGTCGAGCGCGACTTTCATCGCCTCCTTGTCGCGGAACAGGCGGGCGTGCTCGACATTCATGCCCTTGACGCCAAAGTGCTCGCGCAATTCGGCGGCGAGCATCACGCCCGGCTCCCAGAGGCACTCGATTCGATCCAGTTCCTGGCCCTTAAGCCTTTGTGTCAGTTCGGCGATCACTCGGGGGCCGTCCCAAAGCGACGAAACCTGGATGTATTCAGATAGCGAACGTCGCACCAGGTCCGGCAAGCCGCCGGCGTGCTGGTCACCAACGCCAAATACCCGGGCGCCCGATTCCCTTAAACCCCGTGAAAATTCGGGCATATCTGCCGGATATCCGGGCGATATCATCAATACGTTCATCATTTTCGCGCCATTTCCATGAAATCAAGCAGGATGAGCTCGTCTCAAAGTAGAATAACACCCAGGACTGCACTGAATGGACCTCAATTGGCCAGAAAAAAGAAGCTGAATATCTGCCTTGCGACGGCTGAATTTGCCCCGCTGGCCAAGACCGGCGGATTGGCGGATGTCAGCGCGGCATTGTCCGCCTACCTGCACAAGGCCGGACACGACGTTCGCGTCGTAATGCCGTTTTACTCGACGCTGAATCGCGGTGACCTCAAGTTCGACCCGGTCGACAATTTTCAGAACCTGACGGTGACGATCGGCCCCTGGGATGTCGAGTATTCGGTCTATCGAACAGTGCTTCCAACATCCGGATTGTCGGTCAACCTGCTCCGTTGCCCTGCTCTTTTTGATCGTGCTGGCCTGTATACCGCCGGCAAGGATGAACATCTGCGGTTCCTGCTGCTCTCGCGCGCCGCGATTGAATTGTGCCAGCACATGCAGTTTTCTCCGGATATCTTCCATTGTCACGACTGGCACGCGGCGACGATTCCGCTGTACCTGAAATCCAATTACGCCTGGGACAAGCTGTTTGCAAATACCCGATCCGTGTTGACCATCCACAACATTGGTTACCAGGGCAAGTTTCCCGCCGAGATCCTTGCCGACATGACGCTCGGACCGAATGTCGGGCACCTGCACCAGGATGACCTGTCCAGCGGCGTCATCAACTTCCTGAAGACGGGCATACTCTATGCGGACCTGCTGACAACGGTCAGCCCAACCTACGCGCGCGAAATCCAGGGGGCGGAATACGGCATGGGACTCGACGATGTCCTGCGGGCTCGCAGCGATTCGCTGATCGGCATCCTCAACGGTGTCGATGACGAGGAATGGAACCCACAGACCGACACGCTCATTCCACGCAGGTTTTCCATGCAAAATCTCGCGGGCAAGAAAACCTGCAAAAAGGAATTATTGAAAGAGCTCGGCCTGGACAATAATCCCGCTCGACCCTTGATTGGCATCGTCAGCCGATTCGTCAGCCAGAAGGGCTTCGACCTTATGGAGGCCGTTTTGCCCCGGCTATTGTCCCAGCGGGATTTCTCATTGGCCGTGCTCGGTAGCGGTGACCCGCATCTCGAAAAATTTTTTGACAGCCTGCATCGACAGATCCCTGATCGGGTCAGCTTTTATCGCGGCTTTAACAACAAGCTCGCACACTGGATCGAAGCTGGCGCCGACATGTTCCTGATGCCGTCGCGCTACGAGCCTTGTGGGCTCAACCAGATGTACAGCCTCAAATACGGTACTGTACCTATTGTTCGGGAGACCGGCGGATTGGCTGACTCCGTACAGCAGGTGAATCCGTCCAAAGGTACAGGAACCGGAATCCTGTTTCGGGACTACGACACGGCTGGCCTTGCTTGGGCAATCAACACGGCGCTGGACCTTTACAAGGACCGGCCATTGTGGAAAGAAATCATGCTGAATGGCATGGCCATGGATTTTTCCTGGCAACAACAAGGAGAGCAGTACGTGAAGATATTTCGCAAACTGTCGGGCAAATGAATATTATTTTTGTCGAACCGTCATTTCCACGGAACCAGCGTGAGTTTGTTCGTGCGCTGCATGCGGCCGGTGCGTCTGTCATTGGCATCGGCGAACGTCCGGTTGAATACCTCGACGACGAAGTAAAGAGCTGGCTGCACGACTATGTCCAGGTGCGTTCAGTCGTGCACGAACCGTCGATGCTCGATGCGGTAAAACGTATCCAGGGAAAAGTCTGGGTCGATCGCATCGAAGCAACGGTCGAGGCGCATATCATGCCGGTTGCCACAGTCCGCGAAGCACGTGGAATTCCAGGAACCTCGACCGAGACAGCGTTCCTGTGCCGCGACAAGCCGGCGATGAAGGAGGTATTGCGCAAGAACGGTATTCCCTGCGCCCAGTCGACGCGTGCTGAATCACCCCAGGATGCCCGTGATTTTGTGGCGGCCGTCGGTTACCCCGTCATCATCAAGCCGCCGGCCGGCGCTGGCGCATCGGGCACGTTCAAGGTCAGGGACGACAAAGAACTTGAGCGAGTCATCCAGGAATCGGGGCTTTCCGACGGCGAGGCTGTTGCCATCGAGGAGTTCATTGAGGGGCACGAAGGCTACATCGACACATTGTCGATCGATGGCAACGTGCATCACGAATTCATTACCCACTACTACCCGAATGTCCTCGAAGCCATGCGTGAACGCTGGATCTCGCCACAAATGGTGACCACAAATCGTATCGAAGCACCCGGCTACAGAGATGTCCGGGACATGACACGAAAAGTCATCAGGGTGTTGGGCATCGGCACGTCGGCGACTCACATGGAATGGTTCTACGGGCCCAAAGGACTGAAATTTTCCGAAATCGGATGCCGCCCGCCGGGTGTCGGCCAGTGGGATGTTTATAACGCTGCGAATGAATTCGATCTTTTTTTCGAGTGGGCGTGCGCGCTGGTTCATGGCCATACTCACAAAAGTCCATCGCGCCGATACGCGGCCGGCATGATTGCGTTGCGACCGGATCGTGATGGCCGGATCAGCGGCTATTCCGGCGTTGACGAAATTTATCGGCGATATGACGCCTGCATTGTCAAGGCGCATCTACCGAATCCCGGAACGGCAACGATGCCCGTTGAAGCCGGTTACATGGCAAATGCCTGGCTTCGCGTGCGGCACCCCGACTACGACGTGTTGCGAGACATCATGAACGATATCGGGCAAACCCTGAAAGTTCATGCATCATGAGTCGTAGCGAGGCAGAGCGTTTCCGGGAGCTGCAGCGACACCTGCCAAACGTCTGGGAAAAATTCCAGAACGATCCCTGCTATGAACACACCTCGGTGATCGTTCCGTCCATGACGGTAAACCAGGAAGAGCTGGCCAAGGTAACGGGAGCCGCATTCTACGAAGAAAGGCTGATGTTTGCGCTGATTCGGCTCAGAAATCCGAAGGCGCGTTTGATTTACCTCACCAGCCAGCCCGTGCATCCCGACGTTGTCGATTATTACCTGCAGCTTCTCGACAGTGTCTCGGCCAGTCATGCTCGCAAACGCTTGTATATGGTTTCCGTATTCGACTCAAGCCCTCGCCCGTTGTCGGCGAAAATACTCGAACGGCCCAACCTGTTGAGAAGACTACAGAAGTACATAGACGATCCGAATAACGCCTACCTGACCTGCTACAACTCGACGGCACTGGAACGAAAGCTGGCGCTTGCGCTGGGTATTCCGATGAACGGTCTCGATCCGGATCTACTGCACCTTGGCACCAAGTCCGGCAACCGCAAGATATTCACGGATGCAGGCGTGAGTTTTCCAGCGGGTCTTGAAGACCTGCACAGCGAGGATGACATTGTCAGGGGCCTTGCTGAACTGCGCAATCGACGCCCACAGATCACCAGCGCCGTCGTGAAATTGAACGAAGGTTTTGGCGGCGAAGGCAATGCAGTCTTCAGGTACCCGGATGCCGCCAGAGGCGAAGCCGGTATTCGTGAATCACTGCAGGAGCTGTCGTGGTTATCCGGCAATGAAACCTACGACAAGTTCATCGCCAAGTTCAGTGCTATGGGCGGCATCGTTGAGGAGCTTATCACCGGTGACGAAGTTCGCTCGCCCAGCGTGCAAATGCGAATCATGCCTAACGGCGAGCCACGTTTAATATCGAGCCACGAGCAGGTGCTTGGCGGCAAGACCGGACAGGCCTATCTTGGTTGTCGCTTTCCGGCCCAGGACGACTACCGAAAGCTGCTTCTCGATGACGCGCAAAAAGTCGGTGAGGTGCTTAGCAGGCAAGGTGTCATCGGGCGCTTTGCGATTGACTTCATGGTGACGAAAGACCAGCAGGGCTGGAAGGCCCACGCAATCGAGATCAATCTGCGCATGGGAGGGACGACACCGCCATTCCACGCGCTCGAATTTCTGACCGGCGGCGAACTGGACGCCCAAACCGGGCACTTTGTTGCCCCCAACGGTCAAACCAAATTCTACAGTGCGACCGACAACCTGAAGTCGCCTGCTTATCGCGGCCTGTTGCCGGAAGACCTTTTCGAAATCATCTGGCACAGCGGCATAGGTTTCAAGCACTCGACCGGTACCGGTGTCCTGTTTTATATGATCGGTGCCTTATCACAATACGGTAAACTGGGCGTAACCTGCATTGGCAACAGCAGCGACGAGGCCCAGGCGCTATTTGCCAATACCGTCAGGATTCTCGACGCCAACACCGCCGGTGACGATAGCCATGGTCAGGCGGTTCCAATGTCAGACCGTTACATTGCAATAGAGTAAATAAGATTATGACAGGTACTGCGAAAAAATTTCTGTTCGTATCCATCGATGCGTTGATTAGTGACATTGCCTGGATGGTCCGAAAGGAAGGATCTGAAGTCCGCTATTACATCGAATCCGAATCAGAAAAATCGATCGCAGACGGTTTCGTCGAAAAAGTCGATGACTGGGAAAGTCACGTCGACTGGGCGGATGTCATCGTTTTTGACGATGTTCTCGGACAGGGCGAAAAAGCGAAGACCTTGCGCGAAGCGGGAAAAAATGTCGTCGGTGGTACACCGTACACTGACCGGCTTGAAGACGACCGCAGTTTTGGGCAGGAAGAGTTGAAGCGGCACGGCGTGTCAATCATACCGTTCCAGGACTTCAATGATTTCGACACGGCGATTGAGTACGTAAAGGCACATCCTGCACCGTACGTCATCAAACCCAGCGGTGAGGCACAGAACATCAAGCGCTTGCTGTTTGTCGGCCAGGAAGACGACGGCCGGGATATCGTCCATGTTCTCGAGTCCTACAAGGCGGCCTATGCCGATACCGTCAAGGTGTTCCAGCTGCAGAAGCGAGTTCGTGGAGTCGAAGTTGCCGTCGGCGCATTCTTTAACGGCAACGACTTCATGATGCCGATCAACGTCAACTTCGAACACAAATTACTGTTTCCGGGCGACATCGGTCCCGCAACCGGCGAAATGGGAACCTGCATGTACTGGAGCAGGCCGAATAGTATCTATGCTGCGACGCTCGCCAAACTTCGAGACCGCCTGGCCGAAGAAAATTATGTCGGCTACATTGATGTCAATTGCATCGTAAACGGTCAGGGAATTTATCCACTGGAATTCACATCCCGGTTCGGATACCCGACGATCAGTATCCAGGCCGATGGTTTGCAAATGCCTGTTGGTGACTTCCTGAGCGGCATGGCCGACGGTACGCTGAAGAATTTCAAGACCAAGCGAGGTTTCCAGATCGGCATTCGAGTTGTCGTACCGCCGTTCCCATACAACGACCCGAAAACCTTTGAAGCCAACTCGAAAGATCGCGTGATCATTTTTCGCAAACCACAATACGACGGCGTTCATATCGAGGATGTGAAACTTGTCAATGGCGAATGGCTTATAACCGGAAAGACCGGCGTTGTGCTCATCGTTACTGGTGTCGGCGTATCGGTGAAACAAGCACAAGCTCAAGCCTACCAACGTATCAAGAACATCCTGATACCCAATATGTACTACCGCAAGGACATCGGTGACCGGTGGTTTGAGGATCATGACAAGCTGCATACCTGGGGGTACTTGCGCGAGAATTAGGCCACTGCGCGCATCAAGCGGTTGTCGTGTTGTACTGTAGCGCTTAAAGTGTCACCAATAACAAGAAACTGATGCACTAACGTTTACAGGCGAAACTATGGCAACCGCTCCCGTCCAAGATCCTACCCGTTACGTCAGCCGCATGGCGCGAGAAACGCTGGCTCTTATCCTGGCGGGTGGCCAAGGCTCGCGCCTTTACGAATTGACCAACTGGCGTGCGAAACCGAGCCTTTACTTTGGCGGCAAATTTCGAATTATCGATTTCCCGCTATCGAATTGCATCAATTCAGGCATTCGGCGCATTGGCGTAGCGACGCAGTACAAAGCGCACTCGCTGATTCGACATCTCGTACACGGCTGGTCGTCGCGGTATGCCGCCGAAGCCACCGAGTTCATCGATATATTGCCGGCCTCACAGCGTGTCGGCGGCGAATGGTATCGTGGCACGGCGGACGCCGTGTACCAGAATCTCGACATCATTCGAACCCACGAACCCAAACAGGTGCTGATACTTGCAGGCGATCATGTCTACAAGATGGACTACGGCAACCTGCTGGTCGAACACGCAGAAAAGCAGGCTGATATGACGGTTTGTTGCATCGAAGTGCCCATCGCCGAAGCGGCTGGACAGCTAGGCGTCATGACGATTAATGAAAATGGACGGGTGATCGCCTTTGACGAAAAGCCGGCAAACCCGACGCCGATCCCCGGGCAAACCGAATTGTGCCTGGCGTCTATGGGCAACTATGTTTTCAACACCGACTTCTTGTACGAGCAACTGATCAAGAACGCGGATGACCCGAAAACACAGCACGATTTTGGAAAAAACATCATTCCGTCAATAATCGACAAGTACCAGGTCTTCGCATACAAGTTTCGCGACCCGGCAACGCAAAAACAGGCCTACTGGCGAGACGTTGGAACCCTCGACGCATTCTGGGAAGCCAACATGGAACTCGTGTCAGTGACGCCGGAGTTGAATCTTTACGATCAGCGCTGGCCCATTCTGACGCACCAGTCGCAGTTGCCGCCGGCAAAATTTGTTTTTGACCTTCCCGAACGCCGCGGTTACGCAACCGATTCAATGGTCTCCGGCGGCTGTGTGATATCTGGATCTCACGTCAAACACTCTTTGCTGTATTCCAACTGCACAGTAAATTCCTTCAGCAAGGTGTGCGATTCCCTGTTGTTGCCGGATGTCGTGATTGGGCGCCATTGCCGGATCAATAAAGCCATCATCGACCGCGGGGCAATCATTCCGGAGAATACAGTGATCGGCGAAGATCCGGACGCTGACCACGCCCGCGGATTTCGCATCACGGAGAGCGGCATAACGCTTGTTACACCCGACATGCTTGGCCAGGAACTGCACATGACCCGTTAGCGGGGAGCCGACGTCATCGCCTTGAAATCCACAGACTTAACCGATCTCGCCATGGGTCGGCATCGCGATCCGTTTGCGGTGCTGGGTCCTCACGCCAATGGCAACAAGACCCTGGTGCGGACTTTTCAACCGCATGCCAGTGGTGTCGAATTGCTGGATGAATCGGGCGATGCACTTGTTTCCATGCGTCGCGTGCATGCAGATGGGATTTTTTCCGCTTCAATCCCGAAAAAGGTCGTCGCCTATCGATTGCGAATCACAACCGCCAGCGGGCATCGCTACGAGATCGCATACCCGTACCGATTTTCCTCAGTGCTCGGCAACCTGGACCTGCATCTCCTTGGCCGAGGCGAACACCACCAATTGTATGAAAAGCTCGGCGCGCACCTGATGACGCTGCAGGGAGTCCGAGGAACACACTTCGCGGTTTGGGCGCCGAACGCCGGGCGCGTGAGTGTCGTCGGCAGCTTTAACGACTGGGATGGTCGGCGACATCCAATGCGCTTGCACCCGGATATTGGCGTCTGGGACATCTTTATTCCCGCCGTCGGTCAACACGACTTGTACAAGTTTGAAATTCTGGATTCCGCTGGCAAACTGCTACCGCTGAAAACCGATCCTCTCGCGCATTACCACGAGTCGCCTCCGGGCAACGCGGCGCGAGTTTACGATACCCGATACGTGTGGTCCGACAGCGAGTGGATGCAGCAACGCAGTACCAGGCCCGACCTCAGCCAGCCGCTGAGTATTTACGAAGTTCATCTTGGATCCTGGCGTCGCAGACAGAACGAGGGAAATCGCTGGCTCTCTTACCGTGAGCTCGCGGACGAACTCGTTGCCTATGTCGTGGACATGGGATTCACCCACATCGAGCTCATGCCGATAACGGAACATCCCTTCGATGGCTCATGGGGCTATCAACCGATCGGCATGTGTGCACCGACCTATCGTTTTGGCGAACCGGATGATTTCCGGCACTTCGTCAATGCCTGTCACCAGGCAGGCATCGGCCTTATTATCGACTGGGTCCCCGCCCACTTCCCGCGAGACACCCACGGCCTGTCACGCTTCGACGGCACTGCGCTCTACGAACATGCTGACCCGCGGCGCGGCGAACACGTGGACTGGGGCACATTGATTTTTGACTACGGTCGCAATGAGGTTCGCAACTACTTGCTGGCGAGCGCATTGTACTGGATCGACGAGTTTCACATTGACGCATTGCGCGTCGACGCCGTAGCATCAATGCTCTACCTCGACTACTCACGCGAAGCCGGGGAGTGGCTG
>DDIP01000233.1:13055-13232 GCA_002338605.1 Proteobacteria bacterium UBA1847
ACGAGCACGGCGGCAACGAAAACCTCCAGGCCGTTTCGTTTCTGCGGCGCCTCAATGAACTCGTGCACGAACATGGTGCAATGACCTTTGCTGAAGAATCGACATCGTGGCCGCGCGTCTCCGGTCCGACCTACGATGGCGGGCTCGGATTTACTTACAAGTGGAACATGGGCTGGA
>DDIP01000233.1:13336-14344 GCA_002338605.1 Proteobacteria bacterium UBA1847
GGGCTGGATGAACGACACGCTGTCCTATATGCAGGAAGAACCCATACACCGCAAGCATCATCACAACCGTATGACCTTCGGCCTGACATACGCATTCAGCGAGAATTTCCTGCTGCCGCTGTCGCACGACGAGGTGGTACATGGGAAGCGCTCGTTACTTGGTCGGATGCCCGGTGATGAATGGCAGCGCTTCGCCAGCCTTCGGACCTACTTTGGGTTCCTGTACACCCACCCCGGTAAGAAACTGTTGTTTATGGGCGGTGAATTCGCGCAAGTCCGTGAATGGAATCACGATACCTCGCTCGACTGGCACCTGCTGGACCAGGCTCTGCATCGTGGTGTGCAGGGGCTGGTCCGGGACCTGAACCACGTATACCGCGAGACTCCTGCACTCCACGAACTCGATTGTCGTCGTGAAGGATTCGAGTGGATTATTGTTGATGATAATGACTCAAGTGTGTTCGCATGGACGCGACGCGCACAGAACGGCGACTTCGTCATTTGTATTTCGAATTTCACACCGGTTGTCCGCTACGACTACCGGATCGGTGTTCCGATGCACTGCCGGTATCGTGAGCTGCTCAACTCCGACGAACGCAAGTACGGTGGCAGCGGAGTGAGCAACCCGAGCGTAATAGAATCCGAAGCGGTCACATCTCACGGGCAACCCGCCTCAGTGCGACTGACTCTACCGCCGCTGGCTACGCTGATCTTACAGCGCACAAACTAACCCCATAGCAATACCCCAGGAGAACCCGATAGTGCCCGGAAGACACACACTTGCCGACGAATCCGTACCGAAAGTACCGGAAACACCGCGCCTTGCAATGAGCGCTGAGAGTATCCTTCAGGATTTCTCGCGCTACTACGGACAAATGCTCGGACGACGAGACTCGCAGGACCCATCACCTTTCGTTTACAAGTCACTGGTTTACGCGACTCGCGACCGCTTGCTTGAACGATGGATGCGAACCAACGCAACCATCACCGACTCCGACTGCCGGCGGG
>DDIP01000233.1:14446-15033 GCA_002338605.1 Proteobacteria bacterium UBA1847
CTCCGACTGCCGGCGGGTCGGCTACCTGTCACTCGAATTCCTGATCGGCCGCCTGTTACGCAACGCACTATTCAATCTGGATATTGACGAAACGGCGGCGACCGCACTTGAAAAAGCTGGAATGGATCTCGAAGAGATCTGTGAGCATGAACATGACGCCGGACTCGGCAATGGTGGCCTCGGTCGGCTCGCTGCCTGTTTTATGGATAGCTGCGCAACCCTGCGCCTGCCGGTTTTAGGCTATGGGCTTCGATATCGCTACGGGATGTTTCGCCAGCGCATCGAGGGTGGTTACCAGGTCGAAGCGCCGGATCCCTGGCTACGCGATGGGTTTCCATGGGAAGTGGAGCGCTATGAACTTGCGCAGATCATTCGTTTCGGGGGCGTCAGTGAACCCTATCATGATGAGAACGGGCGCCTGCGTCACCGACTGGTCGCAACACACGATGTGCTGGCGATTCCGTTCGACGTTCCAATCCCCGGCTACCGCAATGGCGTCGTCAATACCCTGCGTCTCTGGTCCTCAGCGGCAACTGACGAATTCGATCTCGAAGAGTTCAACGCCGGTGACTATACGGAAGCCGTAG
>DDIP01000028.1:0-1602 GCA_002338605.1 Proteobacteria bacterium UBA1847
GGTAACAACGATATCCGACAATACATTCTACGCGACCGACGAGCCGCAGGTGCAGGACCTGTGATGTCTGGATCAGTTGCATCGGTGAATTCAGTCCTGAATGTGCGGACTGTCCTGACAGCGAGAAAAGTATGAGAACCAGGAATCTCAGGTGGTTTATTGTCATCCTTGTCGCGATCGCGACGGTGATCAACTACATCGACCGAGGCGCGCTCGGTTTTCTCTGGCCGGAGATCTCAAAAGATCTTGGCCTGTCGAAGACAGACTACGCGATTATCCTCAACGTTTTTACGTTTGCCTATGCTTTCGGTCAGACTCTGTTCGGCAAGATTTTTGACTGGATTGGTACACGGCTTGGTTTCATCCTGTCAATCACAGTGTGGTCGGTTGCAACCATGCTGCACGCCGCTGCTGCCAACCTCGCCAGCTTCGCTATTTTTCGCGGCTTGCTCGGCGTATCCGAGGCAGGCAACTGGCCCGGCGCGACCAAGGCGAATGCAGAATGGTTTCCGATCAAAGAGCGAGCGCTGGCACAAGGCATTTTCAATTCCGGTGCGGCCATCGGCGGAATCATTTCGGCGCCGATTATTGCTTATCTGTTCGTCTTCCTCGACAGCTGGCAAGCAACATTTATTTCAGTGGGTGCGCTCGGGCTGCTCTGGCTGGTTCCATGGCTCATTGTCTACAAGTCGGGGCCGGACAAGCACCCATGGATATCCGAGGCCGAGCGTGAATACATCCTGACCGGACAAAGAAACACTGAAACGAACGAGGTCGCAACTTATGCGCCGGGCGCTGCAGAGATTTTGTCTCGCAGGCAAAGCTGGGGTGTCATTTTGGCGTCGTTCTTCCTTGATCCAATCTGGTGGCTGTTCGTCGGCTGGCTGCCGCTGTACCTGTCCGAGACGTATGGGTTCGGGGTGGCGGAAATTGGAAAATTCGCCTGGATACCGTATGTCGGAGCAATGTTCGGTGCCTGGTTTGGCGGGCTCCTGGCGCAGAAATTGATCGGCTCGGGATGGACGGTCAACAAGGTTCGAAAATTCGTCATCGGCCTCGGTGGGCTCATCATGCTGGTCTCGCTCCTTATGACGATGAAAGCGGCGACACCGATAGTTGCGGTGTTGCTAATGGCCGCTATTCTCTTCGGATTTCAAACTGCTGTTGGGAACATTCAGACACTGCCAAGTGACTTTTACAGCGGCCAGTCCGTTGGCTCGCTTGCGGGCTACTCCGGAACGGCCGCCAAGCTTGCAGTCGTCGGTCTGAACTTTCTGATTCCCGTAATCACGGTGAAAAGCTACGCCCCTGCTTTTGCGGTCGGGGCTGCGTTGGCGATCCTGACGGTGCTCTCAGTCTGGATCCTCTGTGGAAAAATTCAACCACTTAGCCCGCGCCCAAGTGGTGCAGCTTAATGCTATTAACTTAGGAGTATGTAGTGAATAACTTTGATGGAAAAGTCGCCATAGTTGCCGGCGGTGCAAGAGATATTGGTCGTGCGATATCGGAAAAGCTCGCCGCGGGCGGTGCGAAAGTTGTTGTCAACTATTTCAGCAGCAAGGCTGACGGAGAGGCGACAGTTGCCGCGATAAAATCGGCTGG
>DDIP01000028.1:1726-2311 GCA_002338605.1 Proteobacteria bacterium UBA1847
TAGCCGTTGCCGGCGACATGACGAAACAGGCCGATGTCGAGAACCTGGTTCGTACCACGCAGGCGGAATTCGGCGACGCAATCGATATTCTCGTCAATGTTGTCGGCGGACTGGTCGCGCGCAAATCTCTGGCCGAGATGGACATGGAGTTTTTCGAGTCAATCATGCGGCTGAATGTAACCAGCACATTCCTGACGTCGAAATTCGTAACACCGCACATGGGTGAGGGTTCAGCCATCGTCAATTTGTCGTCACTTGCGGGCCGCGACGGTGGTGGTCCGGGTGCTGCCGCTTACGCGACTTCCAAAGGCGCAGTGATGACGTTCACACGTGCGTTGGCGAAAGAATTTGGTCCACAGAAGATCCGTGCCAATTGCGTTTGCCCCGGCATGATTGCAACGACCTTTCACGATACTTTCACCAAAGATGCGGTGCGCGCAAATGTCGCTGCTGGAACTCCGTTGCGTCGTGAAGGCCAGGCACATGAAGTCGCCGATCTCGTTGCTTATCTTGCCTCGGATGAATCGAGTTTCATCACCGGAGCAAGTGTCGATATCAACGGTGGGTTGAGCTTTTCGTGAAGAA
>DDIP01000028.1:2433-4921 GCA_002338605.1 Proteobacteria bacterium UBA1847
TCGGCCGACGCCGTTGCGTCGGCCAAAGCCACCGCAGGGGGGCCGAAAAGGGATCGATCGTGCTAAAGTCCGCGCGTGACCATTTCGATTCCCGATTTTTCGATGACACACGTCGTTGTTGCCGGCGACGTGATGCTCGATCGCTACCTGTTTGGATCGACCGGCCGGATCTCTCCGGAGGCGCCGGTTCCGGTGGTGCACGTACAGCAAACCGATGACCGCGCGGGCGGTGCTGCCAACGTCGCGGTGAATCTTGCAAGCCTCGGCGTTGGAACACGGCTTGTTGGCGTAGTCGGCCAGGATGAAACTGCCGACGCGCTGGAGGCCATCATGGCGAGCCGGGATATCCGCTGCGACTTCCACCGCGTTTCCGACCGGCCGACGATTACCAAGACCCGGGTACAAAGCCGCGGTCAACAGCTGATTCGCCTGGACCAGGAAAACACTGCGGCCATGCCCGGCGAAGCCGTCGTCGAGGTCCTGCGCAAGTCCATAGACGGCGCGGGTGCTGTTGTGCTGTCTGACTACGGAAAAGGCGCGTTGACCGATGTCCGGGCAATGATCACATTGTGCCGTGATGCCGACATTCCGGTACTGGTTGATCCAAAGGGAACGGATTTCGACAAGTATCGAGGTGCGTCGGTGTTAACGCCGAACATGAGTGAATTTGAAGCCGTCGCAGGTCGATGTGACAGCGACGAAACCCTGGTGTCGAAGGCGCGCAGAATGCTGACGGATTTGAATCTCGGTGCCTTGCTGGTTACACGCAGCGAGAAAGGGATGCTGCTCGTGGAGGTGGACAAGGAGCCGCTGTTTCTTTCGACCCAGGCGCGGGAGGTCTTTGACGTTACCGGCGCTGGCGACACCGTAATCGCAACACTCGCCGGTTCGCTGGCCAGCGGACAGGACTGGGCGTCAGCGGCGGCGCTGGCGAATGTTGCCGCCGGACTGGTGGTTCGCAAGATCGGTGTAGCCAGTGTGACGCCAGGCGAGATCCGGGCATTCCTGCACCAGCGCGGCCAGGGCGGGCGTGGTCTGGTCGGGCCGAAAGAACTGCGGCTACTGGTCGCCGAGTCCCGGCAGCGTGGTGAACGCGTCATCATGACCAACGGCTGTTTCGATGTATTGCACGCCGGTCACGTGTCGTATCTTGAGGAGGCGAAGAGTCTTGGCGACCGCCTGATCGTTGCAGTGAATGACGACGGGTCCGTCAAGCGGCTAAAAGGTGAATCGCGCCCAATCAACGCGTTGCAAGACCGTTTGCTGGTACTCGCTGGCCTCGCGGCTGTGGATTGGGTCGTGCCTTTTTCGGACGATACGCCACAGGCATTGATCGCTGACATCCTGCCCGACGTTCTGGTCAAGGGCGGCGACTACCGGCCGGAAGACATCGCGGGTGGCAAAGAGGTGCTGGCCAATGGTGGGGACGTTCGGGTCCTTGCATTTCGTGATGGCCATTCCTCAAGCCGAATAATCGACAAGCTTCGCGACTAGTGCGTCACCTTTACAACCTTCTAACCTACCTGCTGCTTATTCCGTTTGCTTTTTACTGGCTGTTGCGAGGCATAGGCAATCGGAGTTACCTCGATCGATTGCCGCAGCGTTTCGGGTTCGGATTCCCGAAACTCGACAGCTGTATCTGGGTGCACGCGGTGTCAGTCGGTGAGGTTCAGGCGGCAGTGCCGCTGATCCAATCGCTGTCGGAACGATACCCCCGACAATCGCTCCTGGTCACCACCGTGACACCGACCGGTGCGGCGCGAGCGGCGGCGCTGTTTGGCGATGACGTCAGGCACTGCTATATCCCGTTCGAGTTTCCCAACGCAGTGCGCAGCTTCTTTGCCTCGGTACGACCGAGCGCGGCAATGATCATGGAAACCGAAATCTGGCCGAATCTGTATCGTGGCTGTGGCGTTCGCGGCATCCCCCTGGTTCTCGTCAGCGCCCGCATTTCTCCGCGCTCAATATCGGGCTATCGGAGATTGATGCCGCTCATCAGGGAAACGCTGTCGCACGGCATCATCATTGCGGCGCAGAGCCAGGCTGATGCTGATCGATTCATCGAACTCGGCGCCAATCCGCAAAGGACGACGGTTACCGGCAACATCAAGTTCGACGTCAAGCCTGATCCGGCGATTACCGAGAACGGAAAACTTTTGCGCAAGGCGTTGTTCGGTACGCGGCGAGTCTGGATTGCAGCGAGCACCCACGACGGTGAGGAGCAACAGGTGCTGGAGGCACACCGAACCTTGATGGCAAAGTATCCGGGTTTGCTGCTGATACTGGTGCCGCGCCACCCGCAACGGTTCGGCGGCGTTCGAGAGCTGATCGAGAGTGAGGCTTTCAATGTTGTCAGTCGGAGCCAAATGAGGCCCAGCGATTCGTCGACTGATGTGTTCCTGGTTGACACCATGGGCGAGGTGCCACTGTTTTACGCGGCGAGCGACATCGCCTTTGTCGGCGGCAGCCTGGTTCCAATTGGGGGCCA
>DDIP01000028.1:5023-5466 GCA_002338605.1 Proteobacteria bacterium UBA1847
TGGGGGCCACAACCTGCTCGAGCCGGCAGCGCAGGGCCTGCCGATCGTCACCGGGCCGCACCTGTTCAATGCACTCGATATCGCCGACAAGTTTATCGAGCTTGGCGCCTGCAGAATTGTCGCGGACGGCAACGGCCTGGCGACGGTTGTTGGCGAGCTAATCGACAATCCCGAAGAGGCAGCGCGAATTGGTCGAGATGGCTTAAAAGTACTGCAGCAGAACCGGGGTTCGTTAAAGCGACTCCTGGTATTGCTGGAGCCTCTGCTCGACGGACCGGGTGCGATCGTACCGCGCTAGGGATTCTGCTGATTGGCGCGGCTGGCTGCTGCTTCCTCGGGTGACGGACGATCCTGTAGCCATTTATCAATCCGTTCGAGGTCCTGTACCTGCAACGTGCCGGCGGCCTGCTTCAGGCGCAGCGCATTCATGATGTAGTCGTAGC
>DDIP01000028.1:5570-6198 GCA_002338605.1 Proteobacteria bacterium UBA1847
CAGTCGTAGCGGCTCTGGTAAAAATTAGTGATCGCAGCATACAAAGAGAATTGGGAATTCAGGACTTCGACGATGGTCCGCGTGCCGACCTCGTAACCCGCCTGCGTGGCCTGCAGCGCAGTACGACTCGAGGCAACTGCCTGCTCGAGTGCTTTGACACGACTAATCTCGGAAAGTACGCCCAAGTAGGCATCGCGTGCCTGCCGCTCCGTCTCCCGGGTAACGCGTTGCAACTGCTCGCGGCTGGCACGGTGCAGGTAGATGGCCTCTCTGACGCGCGATTTGTTGCCGCCACCGGCGAACAGCGGGATATTGAACTGCAGACTGATGCTGTCGCTGTCGTTTTCGAAGTTGTTGGCTTGATTGATTCCCGGCGCCGAATAGACCGAATCGGTTTCCGTCGTACCGGCGTTTGCCACCAGCTCGAGCGTCGGGTAGTAGCCATTGCGGCGAAAGGATATTTCATCCCGGGCCAGCCGTTCGTCAAGGCGACTGGCAATGAGATTGAGGTTTTGCTCAAGCGAAAGACGTACCCAATCCTGCTCGCTGCTCGGATCGGGATTCAGCAATGGGAAGTCCGCGGCGGGTGCGTCAAGTTCGGAGACGTATTCGCCGGTGATCTCGCGCA
>DDIP01000028.1:6289-6977 GCA_002338605.1 Proteobacteria bacterium UBA1847
TATTCGCCGGTGATCTCGCGCAGAAACTCACGGGCGGTCGCTAACGTTCGTTTTGCCGCGATTTCATCGGCAACGGACTGGTCGTAGGCGGCTTGCGATTCCTGCACATCGGTAATGGCGATAAGGCCAACCTCAAAACGCTGTTTGGCCTGCTCCAGCTGCCGTGCGATTGCCTCGCGATTGGCGTTGATCGAGGTCAGTCGATCCTCCGCAGCGAGGACATCGAAATATCGCTGCGCAACGCGCACAATCAGGTCCTGCTGCGCGGCTTCGCGAACCGCTTCGGCCCGGGTGATGGTCTTGTCGGCACGCCGCAAGTTGACGATCTGGTCCCACCGGAACAAAGACTGTCTCAGGCTGATCCCGTATTGCAGCACATCGGTTTCGTTCGTCGACGTAACCGGGACGGGTGGAAGATTGGGGTCCGGGTTCGGAATCAGGTCGGGGCCGGATCGCTCCGAGCTGGTGTAGGAGCCACCCGCACCAATCTGAGGCAGCAGAGCACCACGGGCCTGGGGTTTGGATTCCAGCGCGGCGAGGCGCCGGGCTTCCGCCTCGTGAATTTGCGGATCGCTCTGCAAGGCCTGCTGATAGATTTCGAGCAGGGTCGATGCCCGGGACGGTCCCGAAATCGCAAGAGCCGCAAGTGTGACAATTAACACACTGATATTATTAAGATTCTTCATTT
>DDIP01000116.1 GCA_002338605.1 Proteobacteria bacterium UBA1847
CTATGTATGCGCACTCCGGTTCCTCTAAGGGTCAATGGGCTCGAGGGCCTCAAAGCGGTATAGGTTTTACCGGAGCAGATATCTATATCTGATACGTGGTCTGTGTTTGCAGGACTTTCTAGGCAGCCATCTCCAGTTGCACCCGACGCTGATACTCAGTTCCCTGGGTCACCATCGCCCAGGCCGTTCTCACATTCTTGTTGGCAAGCGCGATCGCCGCCCGGCATTCGCCATTGCGTTCGATGTTCGCTTTCAGCCATTTGTCCTTTGAGCTCTTGGGCTCATTGAGTTTGTACACGTAGGCGCGAGCACCGAGGATCAACACCGAGCGTAAGCGACTGTTGCCGATCTTCTTGCTCAAGCCAACGATGTTGGTCTTGCCGCCGCTGCTGTACTGCTTCGGTGCCAGACCGAGATAAGCTGCGAACTCGCGACTGCCGGAGAATGCAGCCCCGGAACCCATGGTCGCGTACAGCAGCAATGCACCGATCGGGCCGACCCCTTCCAGCGCCATCAATCGGCTGCAGATCGGGTGAGCCTTTGCCAGGCGATCGACTTCCTTTGTCATTGCTTCGATGTCTTCACGCAACTCCATTAGCCGGCTGTACATGCGATGCAGCGTTGGCCGATACAAATCCGGCAACTCATTCTCGCCGTCCTCGAGGATCTCCGGCACGGCCTTCAGCAGCGACGCAAAACCCTTCGGGATGACGATGCCGAACTCCATCAGCAAGCCTCGCAGGTGGTTCGAGAGTGCCGTGCACTCCTGGATCAGCAGTTCACGCGAGCGATGGATTGCCTGCAGACCTTGCTGTTCCACCGTCTTCATGGGCGCTTCCTTGATGTTCGGTCGGCGTGCCGCTTCGGCAACTGCCAGCGCGTCGTTGCTGTCGGTCTTGTGCCCTTGCCGGAACGGCGCTACAGCTTTGGCTGGAATGATGCGCGCTTCGTGCCCGTGCCGCTGCGCGGCACGCGCCCAGTAGTGAGCGCTCGCGCACGACTCGAAAGCAACCAGTGATCGTTTTTGTTTACCCAGGAACTCTGCGAACTTCTTGCGCGTGAGTGAGCGATTGGAAAGCTCTTTGCCTCGGCTCGAAACTACCGAAATCTGAATGACGTTCTTTGCAAGGTCGACGCCAACTGTAGTTGAATAGGACATGTATGGACTCCAATAGGGTTTTGGTCGACCTTCCAACCTAAGAAATTAGGTTGGAGGAGTCCATACATAGGGTCAGTAGCAGAAATTGTAACTCAAACCAGGCGATTGTCGGCTTACGGCCAGTAGCGGCCACCCGTCACTCCCTTTTTGTGGCTTCTACTCGACCCTTCAGTTCGTAGAAAATCGGATGAACTTTGAACCAACCAGACTGCTTAGCTGCTCGGAACGTAAATTTCTTGGAAAGGGATCGCTTGGTTCGAACCTTTACCGTAATGAGGTCTATCGAATTCGCAAAAGGATGACCGAGTTCTTCGATGTCGGAAACCTGGACTTGGTAGTCCCGTCCATCCTTCCGAAAAATCAGGTGATCGTCGCAGTCGAAGGCCTCGTCCACTACTGCCCAACGCGTTCTGTAAAATAGTGCGGTCCCAAAAACTAGCAGTATAAGAATTCCTACGTAACCAAAGGTGGAGCGACTTCCACTCATTAGCAGGACGGCCAGTGTCACTATCAAGAATACGTACCAGATCTTGATGAACAGTTTGTCACCATTCTCACTGACGTTTTCTACAGAAATCTTTTTCATATATCGAATTGGAAATGTGTTCTAGCGAGCGTCTCCTTTGGGTCAACAGCCGAAATTATAACGCGAATATAGTGATCGGCGGCTTTCGGCTGCATACCGGTCCCTCGCTATTCCGCCTGGCTAACTTCGGAAAACGGCCAGAAGGAGACGCGCAATGTGATTCAGCATGTCGAAACGATTCAGCGTTTTGTATCGACAAGTCCGCGAATCAACAAATCGGCTAGAAACCGGCTCTTGAGAATTGCAATAAAACCAAAAATTACCGACACGGTTGGCCAAATCAACAAACTGTAGACAACACTCCCCGTGTATAGCGATTCTCTGTCCATTATCTGGCCAAATGTCGAATCAACTGCGGCCAACTGGAAAAAGAATGCGGCCACTCCGTTGAAAATGGTAATCACTCCAACAATGCGCCAGATCACAATCGCGATATTCTTGAGGTCAGATTTCAATGCAGCTCCATCATTTGGCGACCGTCTGCTTTGGGTCAGTTGCAGAAATTATAGCTCAACTATGACGACCGTCGCCTCTCGGCCAGAAGGAGACGTTCAGACTTGTGCCGTTCGTCGCTGAATTTCCAGCAGAGATTGCTCCGCCTCCTCAACTAAGTCTGGGTCCTCATCGGGGGTATTCTTTACTGTTGTGAGTGCAGCCCGGGCCTCCGGCTCATCGAATTTGGCAAGGTCCATTGCCGCATCGTGCCGGTCGCCAAACTCTCTGGATTGATCAAGGAGAATTGATATGAGTCCCTGCGGCTGAGAAACCTGATCGTTACGAAATTCTCGCCGCCACGGAAATAGCAACCTTCGGTCGAAAAAGTGTGCGGTCAAAACCAACGTAAATAGGAACAGTGCAAAGGACACTGAGTTCATGAAGTCGGCTGATACCCAAGGGTTCGGGATATAGACAACCGCGAATGACGACGCGGTTAACCAGAGTGACCACCTCCAACTAAGTATCAATGTGGCAACTACAGCAATACGAATGTAGTGGGCGACGGCCATTCGGTCGACAGCCTCGAAAATCTTTGTTTGATCCGAAGTAGCGTAAGTTTCTACGATTCCGTAGTAGTACTGGATTTGGGAGATTTCTATTCCGATCAGAATCAATGCGATTAACGAAATAGCCCACCGAGCAGCTTTGTCAGGTGACCTTGATGGGACTGGCTCATCATCCATTGAATATTGCTCTCATGTCGAACGTCCGCTTCGGGTCAGCAGCAGAAATTATAGCTCAATCCAGGCGACCGTCTCAGTTCGGCCAAAAGGAGACGCTCAGATATTCGCCAATCGGCACATTACGGGTACCAAACGAGAGAAGAACCTGACTCAATTGCTTCCTCATAGTGTTTGGAAAATACGGCCATTTTCGGGTCATTCATAGACTCTACTTTCAGTGAATTGCCGCGAAGAGACTGAATCTTTTCAAATCCGAATCGCCGGATCTCTTCTTGCGCGAGGTCGAAATCTAGATCCGCTGATTCCTGACGCAAGAAAAGCATCGCCTTATGCGTAGCGCCTTTGTCGGGATAGGTGTATTCAACCGCACTCGTTCCCGAGTACGAACCTTCGAAACCATAAATGAATATTTTCAGTTGGCGCTCCACAGAAGCAAGCATCTGTTCGACTGTTTGCTTTGGGTCAGCAGCAGCCTGCCCGTAGTTTATCACCTGGGTGACCGCTTACGAATGCATACCAGCCCCTCGTGAAATTCAATCTCGACCGTCTCAGACCGGCCAGAACCAGCCGGTCGAATCGCCGCAGAAATCTTCGCGTTAACTTTTTGAAGCTGCGATTCGGAAAAAGCCTAACGTGTGCTTGTCGTCCAGCGACAGTACCTCCCAATCCTCCGACTGCCCGATTGGCATGTGCAGCACAAACTTCATATCGGTACTCGGCACTTTGATCCAGACTTGGAAGATCCGGTCAAATACTTCTGCTTGATCATCAACGATTTGGTGGTGGACTGTTACGTTGTCAGCGTGCGAGCAGTTTTCTTGCTCTGCCGCGTTGATAACTATGGACTCGAATAGATCACCATCTACATACAGGCGCATATGAACCTGCATGAACTCGCCAATGTTTGCGTCAAGGTTCGCTTTTTCTGGATGCATATACGAGTCGTTTTCCGCCAGATGTGACTGGCTGCTTTGGGTCATTAGCGGAACTCAATGATACCCCGAAAGCGGCCGTTTGACCGACTGGTATTGAGGGTATAGCGGACCTCGCCATTCGAGGTTTCCGCAATACCGACGGCGAGGACTTGCTTCACAAGTATCGAAATATGATGAATTACGCGAAACCTTCGTAATTACCAAAATATCTATACTTTTCCGTACTTCTTGACGCGCGCACCCGTCCGGTGGCAACAGTATCTGGTTCCATAGAGAGGAAAAGGAGTCAGAAGATGTTCAACAAAGCACAAAAACACATCTCCCCGGTACCGTGGAACAAGGGCAAACTTATCGGTCAGAAATCCCCATTGACGATGCAGGACATCTGGTCAATTCGCATGAGGTTGCAGAACGAGGGTCGACTGCGCGACTTGGCCCTGTTCAATCTGGCGCTGGACAGTAAGCTGAGGGCTTGCGACCTGCTCAATCTGCGAGTCTCGGACGTCTCAAACGGAGACACGGTCAATAATCGCGCTACCGTCATGCAGCAAAAAACCGGCCGGCCCGTGCGTTTCGAGATTACTCGAAAATCCCGCAAGTCAGTC